>NZ_JALBHA010000188.1:0-10738 GCF_023006445.1 Bradyrhizobium sp. SHOUNA76 | reverse complement strand
CGCTTCGCCGGTCGAGGAAAGTCCTGCGCCGGCGCCCAAGCCGGTCGAGGCGCCGCCGCCGTTGTTGCTGGTCGGGGCCGTGGTGGGCGAGGGCGATGCGATCGCAATTCTCGTCAACCGCACCGATCAGAAGGTCGTGCGTCTGCGGCAGGGCGAATCGCTCGCGGGCTGGTCGCTGACGTCGGTGCAGCCGCGCGAGGTGACGTTCAAGCAGGGCGAGCGCAGCGAGGTGCTGGTGCTCCAGCGGCCGGAGGCAGCCGTTGCCGCGAGCCCGCCCGCAGATGTCGGGGGCAAGCTGACGAGGCCGGGCCCGGCCGATCCGTCGGTCTCTCCCTTCCTGCCGCGTTCGACGCCGAAGAACGGCGAGTCGGATGGGCTCTGAGCGCTGGCGGGCGCGCCGGGCCGCTTGCTTGACCGGGAAGGACGCGGCTTGACCGACGAGCAAATTGACGCGCCCGGTCCGGCCGACGGTTCGAGCAGGCCTCGCGGCATCAGCCGCGCCCGCCGCCTCTTGCAGGGCTGGTCTGCCAACCTGGTCCAGATAGCGTTGGGGCTATCCCAGCAGCTTCTGCTCATCCCCGCCTTCCTGCATGTCTGGACCGGCGACACGCTCGCGGCCTGGCTCGCGATCTATGCGGCGGGAAGCCTCGTCGTGGTGGCGGATGCCGGATTGCAGCTTCGCGCGATCAACCGCTTTCTCGCGTTCAAGGCTTGCGCCGATTGCGACGGGCGCACTGCGAATTTCTATTCGGCGCTGCTGCGGATCTATCTCGCCATCGTGGCGGTGCTGGGTGTGCTTTTGTGCGCGGCGGTGGTTCTGGCGCCGCCTTCGGCCGTGCTCGGCTTTCACGCCACGCCAACATTCGATGCTGCGATGCTGGTGATGATTCTGGGCATGCTTCTGACCGTGCCCGCCAACCTCGTCTCCGGCCTCTATCGGGTGCGAGGCCATTATGGCCGGACGGTCTGGCTGCAAAACGCCGCGCTACTGCTTGGACAGATCGCCCAGCTCGCGGCGCTCGCATTGTTCGGCAGCCTGCTTGCGGTCGCGATTGCCTTCGTGTCGATGCAGGTCCTGTTCGCGATCCTGCTCGCTGCGTTCGACGCGCCGCGACTGTTTCCGTTCCTGCGCCGTGCCGGCAAGCCGCCGTTCGTGTCGCCATCCCTGCGCTGGAGTGTCGGACAATTCGGCCGCGCCGTGCCCTTCGCGGTTGCCAACATCACCGAGCTCGCACTCGTCAACGTCCCGGTGCTGCTCGTCTCCGCATTGGTCACGAACCGCGTCGCGGTGGCGCAATGGGGCTTGACGCGTGTGATCGCGAGCCTGGTGCGCGGCCTGTGCCTCCAGGTAACGCTGCCGATCGCCGCCGAGCTCGGCCACGATCATGCCGTCGGCGACAAGGATCGGCTGCGCCGGCTCTACGCCCATGGCTCGGTGTTCGTAACAGGCCTTGCCTGCCTGACCGTCGCCGGCCTGCTGCCGTTCTGGCCGGATTTCTTCGCGTTGTGGACCCATGGCAGCATTCCCTACGACGCGGCGCTCACGGTGACACTGCTGCTCGGCTCGGCGGCCGTCGCGCCATCGCTGCTGGCACTGGTCTTTGCCAATCACAGCAATCGCGGCGATCTCCTGATCCGGACCAAAGGCCTCCAGCTCGTGGTCTTCCTGGCGCTGTCCTTCGCCCTGATTCCGCGGCTGGGGCCGCTCGGGGCTGCGCTCGCCGTGGTCGCAAGCGACATCCTCATTCAGTTCGGACTGCTCGCGCTGCTGGTCATGCGCCAGACCCTGCATCATCCCTTCAGACACGTTGCCTTCCTGATGTTCATGGGCGTCGGCATCGTGGCGTCGGGCTGGCTGATCGGGCAGGTGATCACCGCGCTGGTGCCGGGGAGCGGGCTCGTGCACTTCGTCGTGGAATGCGCGATCTGGCTGGCCGTAGTCAGCATACTCGCAAGCCCGCTGTTGAATGCGGCGCTGCGCGAGCGCCTGAGGGCGCGCATTCCGGCTTAGGGCAATTCAGCGCGCGGTCAAGGCCAGCCGGTGCTTCAGCCGTTCCAAATGGCGGGCGAATTGCTGGTGGCCGGCCTGGGTTTCTTCGGCAAACTGAGCGAGCCTAAGTTGACCGGCCGCTTGCAGCCGTTCGCGCATGCCCTCGGTTCGCAGGCTGACGATCGCATCCGCGAGTGAACGCGGGTCGTCATAGTCGAACAGGATCGCGGCGTCGCCGGCCTGGGCCTTGAAGGCCTCCGGATAGATCACCGGCGTGCCGACCGCCCAGGCTTCCAACGGTGGAAGATTGGTCGGGCCGAAATAGCTCGGCATCACCAGCGCCGCGGCGCCGCGATACAGCGCGCCCAGTTCGGCGGACTCGACGAAGCCGATGATGGAGATCTGGTCCGACAGGCCGTAGGTACGGATCGCCGCATCGATCTTGTCGCGGCCGCCGCGATCCGAGCCGCACAGCACCAGCCGTTCGGTGATGCCCCGCTCGCGCAAGCTTGTGAGCGCGGCGAGCAGCGTCATGTGGTTCTTGTGCGGCCAGAATTGCGCCGGATAGAACAGATAGCCGGGCTTGAGCCGGTATCTTGCCAGCACCGCCGCATCGTCGGCGGCGTCTGACGTGGATTGGCTGACATAGGTGGAGGGCGAGAACGGGATGCAGACCGCGCGCTCCCTTTCCATGGCATAACGGCGGCAGAGATCGTCGACCAGCTCCGGCGCGTTGACGATCACGACCGCCGCCTTGGTGCTGGCAAGGCCGAACAGGATCTCGCGGCGCTCGAATTCGCCGAACGTCCGGACCTCCGGAAACTCGGGTGCATCGCGGTGGCAGCCGTCGAAGATCGTGATGATGAACGGCAGCTCGTAGAGCAGCAGGTGCCGCTTCGAGGTCGAGGTGAAGTGGACGACGTCGATGCCGTCGCGGATCAGCGCGCGCTCGAACGGCGATCTCAGCTTCAGCGCGATCTGGACGAGATCGAATGGTCCGCAATATTTCAGGAACAGGAAGATATGGTCGAGCGGCCCGAACTTGAGCAGGCGGGCTACGACGCCGAACTCCTTCAGGATGTCCAGGGTCTTCGGGTAGGGCGAGTACACCACGATCTCGTTGCCCGACTTGGCCGCCCAGTCGCGCAGCCAGAGCAGGTCGTTGAGCGGCTGCTGGAAGCCGCCGCCGACCTCGAGCGCCTGTTCCAGCATCACGGCAAGGCGCAGCGGTCTCACGGTGTGACACTCTTCCTGGCGACCGCATAGGCCGCCCAGCTCTTCGAGTTCGGCGCGTCTTCCGTCAGCCATGCGGCGTGAGCGGCGGGCTGGAAGCCGGTCGCCGCAAGCAATGCATCGATCTCGAACGGAAACCAGTAGCGCATGTGGTGCGCTTCATCGACACGATGGATCGTGGCGCGATCCATCTCCTCGCAGAACAGCGTATAGTTCACGGTGACCGTCGCTGCCTGTTCGTCGTGATCGGATCGCGCAATGCGGGTGAGGCGCAGCGGCTTCTGCTCGATCACCTTGACGCGCGTCTCGACGCCCTGCGCCAGCACGGCGCCGCCGTACCAATAGTCGAAGAAGAAGACGCCGCCCGGCTTCAACGCCGCATGGGCCGTGCGGAACATGGCCGTCAGGGCATCGCGGCTGGTCTGATAGCTTGCGACGTGGAACAGCGACACCACAGCATCGAAATCGCGTTCGGGACCAGTCTCGCAGGCATTGCCCTGCCGAAACGGGATCGACAGCCCGGCTTGCGTGGCGCGCGTCTTGGCGCGCGCGATCATCTCGTCGCTGAGATCGATGCCGGCAACGTTCCACCCATGGCGCGCGAAGGCGAGCGCATGCAGGCCGGTGCCGCAGCCGAGATCGAGCAGCTTGCCCAAGGAAACGCCGCGGTCGCGCAGGCGCGCCTCGACGAACGCCGTCTCGGCCGCGTAATCCTTGTCCTGATAGAGAAGATCATACCAGGGCGCGTAGTCGGCGAACACCGTCACGCCAGGATCTCCTTCAGCGCCTCGGCCGAGCGCGCGATCTCGTCGTCGGTCAGGGCAAGCCCGCTTGGCAGGTAAAATCCGCGCCGAGCGATGTATTCCGCATTTGGATGGCTTTCGTCGCGCATCAGGCCCATTCGGCGCAACACCGGCTGCTCATGCATGCACCAGAAGAACGGCCGCGTCCCGATGCCCTTTTCGCCGAGGCGCCGCATCGCTTCCTTGGCGTCGAACGGGACGTCGTCGTTCAGCACGATGCCGTAGACCCAGTAGATGTTGTCGGCATAGCCGGTGTGGGCGACGGGGCGACGGATGCGGTTGAGGCCTGCGAGATGCTCATCGTAAAGCCGGCCGATCCGGCGCTTGATCTCGACCGTTCGCGATAGGCGCTCGACCTGGGCGACGCCAAGTGCAGCCTGGAGGTTGGTCATGCGCGCGTTCCAGCCGAGCTCCTCGTGGACGAAGCGCTGCTGCGGCTGGAAGCACAGATTGCGCAGGCCCTGCAGCCGATCGGCGAGCGCGGCGTCATCGGTGAGGATCATGCCGCCTTCACCGGTCGTGACGTGCTTGTTCGGATAGAAGCTGAAGGTCGAGACATCGCCGAAGCCTCCGCAAGGCGCGCCGCGATAGGTCTGGCCGTGCATCTCGGCGGCGTCCTCGATCACTTTCAGATCGTGCTTGCGGGCCAGCGCCAGGATCGGATCGAGGTCGACCGGCAGACCGTAGATGTGGACCAGCATGATCGCGCGCGTGCGCGGCGTGATCGCGGCTTCCACGCCCTCGGCAGTCATGTTCCAGGTCGCGGCATCACAGTCGACCCCGACGGGGATGAGCCCCGCGCGCAGCACCGCGGCCGCGCAACTGATGATGGTGAAGGTCGGGATGATGACTTCAGACCCCTCATCGAGCCCAAGGGCATGGACGGCGATGTCGAGCGCGACCGAGCCGTTGGTTACGGCGATGCCGTGTCGTCGCCCGGCGGCCTCGGCCATCGCCTGCTCGAAGCGCTTGATGAACGGTCCCTCCGAGGAGATCCATCCTGTCCGGATGCATTCGGCGAGATAGTCGGCTTCGTTGCCATCGAGCAGCGGTGTGTTGACCGGAATGAAAGGTGCGGTCACAGGTTTGGGCCCTTGATCCGGATTTCGGACGGGGAGACCTCGGCAAAGCGGGTCTTGTCGTTCTCGCCGGAATAGGGACCTTGCTTGATCTCGAACATCTCGAGCGGCTCGAGCACGTGGAAGCCGTGGGCACCGCTGCACAACAGGATGATGTCGCCGGCACCGAGCACGCGGCTTTCGAGATAACTTTCCTCGACCGTGTAGAAGTCGACCTGAAGTTTGCCCTTCTGGATCAGGAGAACCTCCTGAGTGTAGTGCACCTCCCGCGTCACCTTGTTGTGGCGGTGAGGCTCGATGGTCTTGCCTTGGGGATGGCTCATGAAGGCGAGCTGCTGGGACAGCTCCGGCGTCGAAAAGAAGTGGATGCCCGGCTCGCGGAACGAGGCCCGCACGATGATCGCGTAAAGCTGATCGCCGAATCGAACTTGTTCGACGTGTTCCATCGGGAGCCTCAAAAAACTGCTGTGATTAGAGTGGGATAGCTGCCTCGACGCGCACTTTGGCCATTTTGGCCGGGACCGTCAAGGGCGGACGATCATGGCGATTGCTACGCCTGTCGGCGCAGATTCAGGCGATGTGAGTGAGGATTTCTTCGACACGCCGTTTGAAGGTGTGGGCGGCAAACGTCCTGGCCTGTCCCGCCTTGGCAATGGACTGGCGGGCCGTATCGTCGGCGAGATACCGATCGATCAACGCGAGACAATCCTCGACGCTGCGCCAGGCGACGATCTCGCGCTCGGGAGCGAACAAGGTGTGCAGATTATCCTTGAAGTCGGTGAGCAGGAACGCGCCGACGCCGGTCGCTTCGAACAGACGGGCATTGCCAGCCTCACGGCCGGCCATGTCGATATGCGAATTGAGCGTGACGCGCGAGGCGCGAAGTGCCTGGTACATCTCCACGCCCCACACCTCGCCCTGGTAGCAGCGGTGCAGCGGCGAGGAGGCGGGAAGGGAGTGCAAGCCGCTGCCGAACAGTTTGAGATCGTAGCGCCGCGCCACCGCTTCGAGCTGCGCGACACGAAGCTGGTGATCCGCCGATACGGCACCGACGAAGGTGACGTCGAATTCTTGCTGGGGAAGCGGAGGCAGGACGTCGAGGATAGCTGGTTCGAAGGCGAGGTGGACGACTTCCGCGCGCGCTCCGTGGGCACGGAAGAAGTCCACCACCGCAGCCATCTGCGAGATCATGAGGTCGTAGACCGACCAGTCCTCGCCGCGCGAGGGCGCAATGCCGATCTGGCCGACCAGGATCGGCCGGCCGATCTGCTTGATCCTGCGCGCCAGACGCGTGTCGACGTGGAATAGATCCTGGTTGAGGACGAGATCGGGCTTGAAGTCCTCGATCTGCTCCAGCAGGATTTTTTCTGCTTCCGCGTCGAGCCGCGGGCTGAGGCCGACCTTGCGCGCGAGCGGTCGCAGCACCGGCTTGAAGGGGGCGACTGCGCGTTGCAGCCAGCCGGGAATGGCATTGCGGGCGGCATGGATGCCGGGTGGCGGCGGCTCGGTGACGGCAAGGCCGTGCTCGCGCGCCCAGGCTGCCCGCATCCAGGGATTGTTGACATGGATGTCGGCGGCGACGTGCCCGAGGCCGGCGAAATTGCGCGAATAGAAATCGGCAACGCCGAACAGGCTGGCGTTACGCGCCGCCATCTGCGCCGTGTAACATTCGTTCTCGAGGCCCGGTCTGCGCCGGTAGAGCCAGGCCAGGAAGCGCGGATAGTCGGCGTTGAGGATCAGGATGCGCACGGGGTCACGGCTTTTCTTCGAACACGTTGCGGGGCATCACGTACCAGAGCAGGAACAGGATGGCGGTGCCGTGGGTAACCATGGCGACGGTGAGCGGCACGTTGAGCAGGACGTGCGGCAGCACGCCTGATGACATCAGGACAAAGCGAGGCGGGAGCCCTGCGGAGGCGCGATTGCCGAGCGCCAGGACGAGGCCTGCCGCGAGCGCGGTCAGCGGTGCCAGCCAGGGGCCGACGGACGCGATTCCTTCCGTCGCAAACAGCGAAGCGTTCAAATTGCCGAAATCGTAGGTGTTCTGCATCACCACTGCGAGCGGCTCCTCGTAAGGACAATGCATCAGCGGCTTGAGCAAGGAGATCTGGCAGAACCAGGTCAGCGGGTGGCTCGCGAAGAAATGGTTGTACAGGTCGAGCGCGCCCGATGCCGTCGCCATCATCCGGATGTTGACGATGTCGAAATATCTGCCGGGAATGCTCCTCAGGCTAGCCTCTGTCAGCCAGATCACGAGTAGCCCGATCAGCATCGGGACGAAAATCGATGCGATGACCGATGTTCTCGCCTCCAGAAACCGTGACAGCACGATGAGCGCGATCAACCAGGCCGGCGTAAATAACGCGAACTTCGTCAGCGTGACGGGATAGAACAACAGAAGAAGGACCAGGACGAGGCCGGCGCGGACGCGATGGCCGAGCAGCCAGTAGCAGGCGAAGGCGAACGGCAGCAGCGTGCTGGAGACCCATCCTATCAGATATCGCAGCGCTCCCGGAAATACGAGGGTGTCGCGGAAGTCGTAGATGCGCGCGACCGAGACCAGACGGAAATTGTAGGTCGAAGCGACCGCGATGGTGGCGATAGAGACCGCCAGAATGAGCGTAAGCAGGTGCTCGAAACGGGCGTTGGACAGGGTCACGAATCGCCGCAGCGGCGCCCGGATGAACAGGGTGGGCATCAGGAAGAGCAGCAGCGCCAATGCCGCCGAAACTCCTGCAAGCAATCGCGGGTAGTTGTAGTCGGAGAAAACGTCGATCCACAGGAAGCCCAGGATCATCGTGTAGGAGTAAAATCCGACGAAATACCCGAAGCTGAAGCGGGCGGAGGCGAACAGCAGCGAGACGACGGAAAAGCCGGCCGCGACGATGACCGCGATCCAGAGGCGTTTCGGGTCGAAGTCGATGGAGAGCTGGAAGGTCGCGACCTCGATCAGTGACAGGCAGGTGACGGCGCTGTGCAGCAACACCAGTTTCGTCAGCGCGGCTTTCGAGTCCAGGCCGGCGCGCAAATCGCTGATGATGCCTGGCGGTGCGCTCATTGCCGTAGCTCGCTGCGAACGACTGGAGTTGCGAGCAGATCAGGCGATGTCGAGCGAATGCTTGAAGTAGGCGATGGTCTCCTTCAGCCCGTCCTCGAGCGCGACCTTCGGCTCCCAGTTCAGCACCGCCTTCGCCTTGGCGAGGTCGGGCTGGCGCTGGCGCGGGTCGTCCTGCGGCAGCGGCTTGAACTCCAGCTTGGAGCGCGAGCCCGTGAGCTTGATGACCTTCTCGGCGAGCTCGCGGATCGTGAACTCGGAATTGTTGCCAAGGTTGATCGGGCCGGTGATGTCTTCCGCAGTCACCATCAACCGCATGATGGCCTCGACGAGGTCGTCGACATAGCAGAACGAGCGGGTCTGGCCCCCGTCGCCGAACACGGTGATCGGATCGCCCTTGAGCGCCTGGACGATGAAGGACGACACCACGCGACCATCATTTGGCTGCATGCGCGGGCCGTAGGTGTTGAAGATGCGCGCGACCTTGATCGGCAGGCCGTGCTGACGCCAATAGTCGAAGAACAGCGTCTCGGCGCAACGCTTGCCCTCGTCGTAGCAGGAGCGGACGCCGATCGGGTTGACGTTGCCCCAGTAATCCTCGGTTTGCGGATGGATCAGCGGATCGCCATAGACCTCGCTGGTCGAGGCCTGGAAGATGCGCGCCTTGAGCCGCTTGGCGAGCCCCAGCATGTTGATGGCGCCGTGCACCGAGGTCTTGGTGGTCTGCACGGGGTCCCGCTGGTAGTGGATCGGCGAGGCCGGGCAGGCCAGGTTGAAGATCGCGTCGACCTCGATGTAGAGCGGGAAGGTGACGTCGTGCCGGACCGCCTCGAACAGCGGATTTGCGATCAGATGGGCAATGTTGCGCCGGCTGCCGGTGAAATAATTGTCCGCGGACACCACCTCGGCCCCGGCATCGAGCAGTCGCTCGCAGAGATGCGATCCGATGAACCCGGCGCCCCCGGTCACGAGGATGCGGCTGTTCCTGTAGTTTTCAAACGGCATGATCGGTTCCAGCTGGGTCTCGGGACGGTCTCGTCCCGCTGCGGCGGGCAGAGTGGTATCGGCTACGGGCGAAAACGCCAATAGCTTTGCATAAAGGTAAAAAAATACCTATTAGTCTCTAAGGGTTGCTTGAGGACCGATGATTTTCCAGGTCCCGCCACTTCGTATAGAAGCCGTCTGGAATACGCGGGGAGCGTGCCTCCCGTTCGGAGCAGGTGAATGAAAGTCGTAATTCTTGCGGGAGGCCTCGGCACGCGAATCGCGGAGGAGACCAGCACGCGACCGAAGCCGATGGTGGAGATCGGCGGGCGGCCCATCCTGTGGCACATCATGAAGATCTACAGCCACTACGGCTTCCATGATTTCGTGATCTGCCTTGGCTACAAGGGCTTCATGATCAAGGAATATTTCGCGAACTACTTCCTGCACATGTCCGACGTGACCTTTCACATCGCCGAGAACCGGATGGAAGTGCATCGCGAAACCGCCGAGCCGTGGCGGGTGACGCTGGTCGACACCGGCGAGGATACCCAGACCGGCGGCCGGCTGAAGCGGGTGCTGCCCTATGTCGCGGACGAGCCCTTCTTCGCATTGACCTATGGCGACGGCGTCGCTGACATCGATCTTGCCGCCGAGATCGCTTTCCACAAGGCGCATGGGCGCCGCGCCACCGTTTCCGTGGTTCGGCCGGCCAAGCGCTTCGGCGCCATCGCGATCGAGGGTGACCGAGTCGTCAATTTCGAGGAAAAGCCCAATGACGACGGCGGCTGGATCAACGGCGGTTTCTTTCTGTTGTCGCCGTCGGTCGGCGAGCTCATCGCAGACGACAACACGATCTGGGAGCGGGAGCCGATGGAGCAACTGGTGCGCGGTGACGATCTGCGCGCCTATGTGCATCACGGCTTCTGGCATCCGATGGACTCGCTGCGCGATCGCAACTTCCTTGAGGGCGAGTGGGCCAGCAATCGTGCCAAATGGAGGGTCTGGTGACGGATCCGGCATTCTGGCGCGGCAAGAAGGTCTTCCTCACCGGCCACACCGGCTTCAAGGGGGCGTGGGCCTCGCTGCTGCTGCGCCGTCTCGGGGCTGACGTCTACGGCTATGCGCTGCCGCCGACACACCAATCCGCGCTGTTCGTCACGGCGCGCATCGCCGACGACATCAGGCACCGCGTGGCCGATATCCGCGATCTCCCGACCTTGCGCGCCGCGATGGCGGAGGCCGAGCCCGACATCGTCATCCATATGGCGGCGCAAGCGCTGGTTCGCCCCTCCTATGAAGAGCCGGTCGAGACCTTCGCGACCAACGTGATGGGCACGGTGCATGTGCTGGAGGCGGCACGGCATCTGCGCTCGGTGCAGGTGATCCTGAACGTCACCAGCGACAAGTGCTACGAGAACAAAGGTACGGGCGCCGCCTTCGGCGAGGGCGACCGGCTCGGCGGCGACGATCCCTACAGCAACAGCAAGGCCTGCGCCGAGCTCGTGACGCATTCCTACCGCCACAGTTTCTTCAACACGAGCGGCGCGGCGCGCGTTGCGACCGCGCGTGCCGGCAACGTGTTCGGAGGCGG
>NZ_JALBHA010000187.1:0-10762 GCF_023006445.1 Bradyrhizobium sp. SHOUNA76 | reverse complement strand
GGCCTGCGTGGTCGCGCCCGGCCGCAACGAGGCGATCCTGGCCGACCTCGTCCGCCGCTTCGGCGCTCGCGTGAAGCCGGTGAAACTCACCGGCAATGAGGACGACGACCGCCAAAGCATGAAGCGCGCCGCATCAGGCCCGGTCGATTGCGTGTTCGACATCATGCCGCCTTCGGTCGGCACCAACGTCGTGCGGGCGGCGGTCATGACGGTGCGCCCCTATGGACGCGTCGTGCTGATGGGCGGCGTCGGTATGGCGGGCGGCCCGGGGCTCGAGCTGCCCTACCCCTGGATCATGCGCAACTGCATCAGCATTCATGGCGTCTGGATGTATCCGCCGGACGCCGCGAGCCGCCTGATCGCGCTGGTCCGGTCGGGTCTGTTGCAGCTCGACGAGTACAAGACCACGGCTTTCGACCTCGATCATGCCAACGAAGCCATCGCTCATGCCGCCGCCAACGGCGGACCGTTCAAAATGACGGTGATCAGGCCCTGAGCATTCGGGGAGCGCCGTCGCCAACTTTTTTCGTCAGTCCAACCAGGCACTTGGCTACTGTGCATGGGGTTGTTTTCGCGTTTCTATTCGAGCTCGACCACCTGGCCGTTCGACAGCGAGACGCGCCGGTCCATGCGGCCGGCGAGCTCCATGTTGTGAGTCGCAATCAGCATCGAGACCTTGGTTGCCTTGACGAGCTGCATCAGCGCCTGGAACACATGATCGGCGGTGTGCGGATCGAGATTGCCGGTCGGCTCGTCCGCAAACAGCACGCGCGGCGCATTGGCAACCGCGCGCGCGATTGCGACGCGCTGCTGCTCGCCGCCAGACAGCTCGGCGGGCCGATGGGTGATGCGGTCGCCGAGGCCGAGATAGCCGAGGATCTCCTTGGCGCGCTTGACGCTCTCGGACTTCTTGAGGCCGCGGATCATCTGCGGCATCATGACGTTCTCGAGCGCGGAGAACTCCGGCAGCAGCCGGTGCGACTGGTAGACGAAGCCGATATCGGTACGGCGCAGCTGCGTGCGCTCGATGTCGGGCAGCTGCGAGGTCGGCGCGCCCGAGACGTAGACCTCGCCGGAATCCGGCGCTTCGAGCAGCCCCGCGATGTGCAGCAGCGTCGACTTGCCCGAGCCCGACGGCGCGACCAGCGCGACCGATTGGCCGGCCCACAGCGCGAGCTTGGCGCCATCGAGGATCGTCAGCGGCACCTCGCCCTGCAAGTACTGCCGCTTTATCTCGTGGAGATAAATGACCGGTACATCTTCAGCCCCCTGCTGCTGCTCCATCAGCCCCTCACTCGTACCGGAGCGCTTCGACGGGATCGAGGCGCGCGGCGCGCCACGACGGATACAGCGTCGCCAGGAACGACAGCGTCAGCGCCATGATGACGACGGCCGTGGTCTCGCCGACGTCGATCTCGGCGGGCAGTTTCGACAGGAAATAGAGCTCCGGCGAGAACAGCTCGGTGCTGGTCAGCCAGGACAGGAATTGCCTGATCGATTCGATGTTGAGGCAGATCACGAGGCCGACGAAGAAGCCGACCATCGTGCCGACCACGCCGATCGAGGCGCCCGTGATCAGGAAGATCCGCATGATCGATCCCTGCGAGGCGCCCATCGTGCGCAGGATCGCGATGTCGCTGCCCTTGTCCTTCACCAGCATGATCAGGCCGGACACGATGTTCAGCGCCGCGACCAGCACGATCATGGTCAGGATCAGGAACATCACGTTGCGCTCGACCTGGAGCGCGTTGAAGAAGGTCGAGTTGCGCTGCCGCCAATCGACCAGGAAGACCGGACGGCCCGCGGCCTCCGTCACCGCCTTGCGGAAGGCGTCGATCTTGTCGGGGTTGGTGGTGAACACCTCGATCGAGGTGACGTCGTTGCTGCGGTTGAAATAGGCCTGCGCTTCGGCGAGCGGCATGAACACGAAGCCGAGATCGTATTCGGACATGCCGATCTCGAACACGGCAACGATCTTGTACGGCTTGATGCGCGGCGTCGTGCCCATCGGCGTGACCGCGCCCTTCGGCGCCACCAGCGTGATGCTGTCGCCGGCATGCAGCGAGAGCTGGTCGGCGAGGCGCCGGCCGATCGCGACACCCTGGCCGTCGTCGAAGCCCTCGAGCGAGCCCTGCTTGATGTTCTTGGCGATCGAGGTGAGGTTGTTGAGGTCGTCGGAGCGAATGCCGCGCACCAGCACGCCAGAGGCGTTCCACGGCGATGACGCCAGCGCCTGACCATCGACCACGGGCGCGGCGAGCCGGATGCCCTGGACCTGGCTGAGGCGGTCGGCGACGTCCTTCCAGTCGGTCAGCGGCGATTCCAGCGGCTGGACCAGGATGTGGCCGTTCAGCCCCAGGATCTTGTCGAGCAGCTCTTTGCGGAAGCCGTTCATGACCGCCATGACGATGATCAGCGTCGCCACGCCCAGCATGATGCCGAGAAAGGAGAACCCGGCGATGACCGAGATGAATCCCTCCTTGCGGCGCGCCCGCAAATAGCGCCCCGACAGCATCCACTCGAATGGCGCAAAAGGCGCGGTCTGCACGGTTTCGGTCATGGTCTCATCCATCGCTCGATAATCCCATGATTCGGGGTCAAATGTGGCCGGATTGGCGGCCGCGATCTCGCGCGATGAACAATATTCAGCCGACCACCCTTATCAGCCCACAAGTCTTGCGACCGCGTCCGCAGGCGACATGGTCTCGCGGGAGCCGTCACTTCGCCGCTTGATCTCGACCTTGCCGTCGGCGAGCCCCTTCGGCCCGATCATGATCTGCCAGGGGATGCCGATGAGGTCGGCGGCGGCAAACTTGGCGCCGGCGCGCTGGTCGGTGTCGTCGTAGAGCACGTCAACGCCCTTGGCCGTGAGCTCGGCATAGAGCTTCTCGCAGGCCGCATCGACGGCAGCATCGCCCTGCTTGAGGTTGAGGATCGACACGCGGAACGGTGCCACCGCCTCCGGCCATTTGATGCCGGCATCGTCATGGCAGGCCTCGATGATGGCGCCGAGCAGGCGCGAGACGCCGACGCCGTAGGAACCGCCATGGATTGGTACGTCGACGCCGTCGGGACCCGCAACCAGGGCCTTCATCGCGTCCGAATATTTGGTGCCGAAATAGAAGATCTGCCCGACCTCGATGCCGCGGGTGTTCACCCGCTTGTCCACGGGCACTTCCTGCTCGAAGCGCGCGGCGTCGTGGACGTCTTCGGTGGCAGCGTAGACCGAGGTCCACTGCTTGATGATCGGCGTCAGGTCGCTCTCATAATCGACGTCCTCGCCGGGCACCGGCAGGTCCAGCACGTCGCGATTGATGAAGACGCCGGATTCTCCGGTTTCGGCCAGCACGATGAACTCGTGGCTGAGGTCGCCGCCGATCGGGCCCGTCTCGGCCCGCATCGGGATCGCCTTCAGCCCCATCCGCGCGAAGGTGCGCAGGTAAGCCACGAACATCTTGTTGTAGGCAACACGCGCCGCGGCCTCGTTGAGGTCGAACGAATAGGCGTCCTTCATCAGGAACTCGCGGCCGCGCATCACGCCGAAACGCGGACGCTGCTCGTCGCGGAATTTCCATTGAATATGATAGAGATTCAGCGGCAGGTTCTTGTAGGACTTCACATAGGCCCGGAAGATCTCGGTGATCATTTCCTCGTTGGTCGGCCCGTACAGCAACTCGCGCTTGTGACGGTCGGCGATGCGCAGCATCTCCGGACCATAGGCGTCGTAGCGGCCGCTCTCGCGCCAGAGGTCGGCGAGCTGGAGCGTCGGCATCAACAGTTCCAGCGCGCCGGAGCGATCCTGCTCCTCGCGCACGATCTGCTCGATCTTCTTCAGCACGCGGAAGCCGAGCGGCAGCCAGGCATAGATGCCGGCCGCCTCCTGCCGGATCATGCCCGCGCGCAGCATCAGCCGATGCGAGACGATCTCCGCCTCTTTCGGATTTTCCTTCAGGATGGGCAGAAAGAACCGCGACAACCGCATGGCAATACTCTGGGAATCAGTGATCGCCTGCAGTGAAACCGGATTGAGAGCGAAAACACAAGACCGGGAATGAGGAAAAGCCGCTAAGGCAACGGAATTCCTGTCATTTTTCCGTCGGACTTCAGGTTCTGCTTAAACTGCGCCTTACGGCAACGTGACGTCGAGTTCATCTTCGAGCGTGATTTGCTCGAAGTCGGTCACCAGCGCGTCGATCCGCACATGCCAGCGGCCGGCAAAGGGAAGCTCCACCTTGCGCACATGCCAGTAGCCGTCCGCCCCTCGCGAGGCCTTCCGCTCCATCGGCTCGATGCCGCGTTCGGGCAGGCTCAGCGTCAACGTCGCCTCCTTGGCCGCCAGCGGCGTCCCCTCGCCGGTCATGAGCTGAAGCACGAAATCGTCGAGCCCCGCCTTGCCCGGAGAGACCAGGACCTGGAACATCGCCTTGTCGCTGTGGATGTGGATCGCCAGCGGCGTCTCCGGAACGATGGTCCGCGGCGGCGGCGTAAAGCGCCAGCCGGCGACCACGGCGAGAATGGCGAGAGCGATGGCGCATTCGAGCAGGATCGAGCGCTTGAGGGCGGCCGCGACCTTGCGAGCTCCTGCGAGTGCGGGGGTCAGGCGAAAGCGGTTGAACGCGGCAAGCGCCAGCAACACTGCGACCAACATCAGCTTGACCACGAGGATGAGGCCATAGCGCGTCTCGATCAGCGCAGCCGGCTTCTCCAGCTGAACGATCGCGAGTCCAAGGCCGGTCAATGCCAGAGCTCCGACTACCGGCACGGCAACGCGGGAAAAGCGGCTCACGACGGCGATCGTCGCCGTCGTCGGCTTCGACACCAACGCGACCAGCGGCGCGAGAGCGCCGATCCAGAAGGCAACAGCGAGGCCATGGAGAAAGACCGCCGGTCGTGTCAGCGCCTCCGGCGGCGCCGTTGCGGCGTGCCCGGTCATGGCGAGCGACAGACCGACACCGATGAATGCGATCATCGCAAAAGCGCGCGCGTACCATGCGCTGCGCAGCGCCATCCATGCGAACAGCGTGGCTGCGAGGGCAACGATCAAGGCAGGGCCTGCGCTGGTCGCAAATGCGACCTTCCAGGGGCTGGCCGTCGCAAGAGCGGTCGGAGGCAGCCCGAGGAGATCGAGGCCCAATACGCCAACGGAGACCACCGCGCTCGGAAGGCCGATCGCGAGCGCCAGGCGCGGAACGGCCGTGCCGATCATCGACCACGCAACCCAGCGCGCGAAGAACACGCCGCCGATTCCGACGAACAGTCCGACATAGAGGCCGATCCGCGCCAACCAGATCAGCACGTCCAACCTGTTATCCGCGGCGGCCGGAGGCTTCGTCGCCGTCGGCATGCCGATCGAGAAGGTCACCGATCCCGTGATGGGATGGCCGTCCTGCGAGATCACGCGATAGCTGACGACCACGGTCCCCTCAGGCAGGTCCGCCGGCATCGCGACCGAAATCGTCTCGCCCGATGCGCTGACACGGGTATCGTTCCGCGCCCTGCCCGCACCGTCGATCAGCCGGATCGCGCCCGGCGTCACCGTCTCGTTGAAGCGCAGCTCCACCGCCTTTGGGGCACGCGCAAGCATGCTGCCGCTCGACGGCTCGACCGAGACGAGCGCCGCATGCGCAAGGGCGCCGGTCGCGAAGCCGACAACGAAGAGCAGCGTCGCGAGCGCGGCGAGCAGGCGCATCAGGGCTTTGGCAACAGCTTCACGCCCGGCGCCGGCGCCTTGCCCTCGGATTTGCCCTCATGCGAATGCTTTGCCCCCTCCGCGGGAATCTCGATCCAGCGGCTGACGCCTGCCTCGCATTCCTGAACGACGGGGAAGTACAGGGTCGTGTTCGCCTTCAGGCTGTCGGTAAGGAACGTGCTAAGGACGAACTCGTCATAGTTCTTGTCCGGCAGCTTGCCGCCGGACCACGCCACCTCCTTGACGCCGGAGGAGAGCTTGTTGCCGTGATAGTCATATTCGCCGGCATATTTGCCCTCGACGACGTCGACGTTCCAGCCCGCCTTCGGCATCGGCTTCACCGCGATCACCCCTTCCGGGATCTGAACGCGGATCTTCACGGTCGGCGAGCCCGAGCAGCCGTGCGGCACGGTGAACACAGCCTTGTACGACGCGCCGACCGTGGCTTGCTTGGTCTCGAGCGAGACATGCGCCGCCGCCGGCGAGACGGCGAGCGCGGCAATCAGGAACAGGCAGGATCGCTTCATGTTCGGTCTCCCGAGAGCCCAGATCAGTCTCATTTCATTTCCATTCCCGAATGATCCGGCATTTTCTTCATGTCCATATGACCCGAATGCCCGGCGTCGGCAGGCGCCTGCGCACCGACGCCCTGAACGTCGAGGGAGACGGCGACTTTGCCGGCCTTCTCGAATTGCAGCGTCACCGGCACCTTGTCGCCCTGCTTGAACGGGCCCTTCAGCTCCTGCAGCATCAAATGATTGCCCCCTGGCGCGAGCTTCACCGTCTTGCCGGGATCGATCGCGAGGCCCTTGTCGAGCGGGCGCATCTTCATGACGCCATTGTCCATGGCCATCTCGTGAATCTCGGCCTTGCCCGCGATATCGGCGGACACGCTGACCAGCTTGTCCGCCGCCGTCCCCTTGTTCTCGATGGTCAAATAGCCGCCGGCGACTTTCGCGCCGCCCGGCGTCGCGCGGCTCCACGCCTGCGAGATCACGAGATCGCCGGCCTTGACGTCGTCCGCGACCGCCGGTGCCGCGCAGAGCGCAACAGCGAACGCAGCGAGCAGCACGTCTTTCAACATTGTCTTCATATCGGTATTCCCTTTGCAGACTGAACTTCAGCGTTTGGAGAGTTGTTGCGCCGACCATTTTTCGAGATCGGCAATTTCGGCGGAGCCTTCGATCGTCGTGACGGCCCCTTCCCGGGAGATGAGCATGGTCCTGGGGATGTCGCCCTGCCAGGCAGGGTCGATCTCGAACCGCAAGCGCTCGGCAAAGCCGTCGTTGAAGACGAAGTTCTCGGTCGACGACAGTCCCGCCTTGTCGAGCATCGATTGCGTGGCGGCCGGCAGGTTCGGCACGAGATCGGCGCTGATCGTGACGACGTCGATCTCTGGATGGTCTTTTGCAAACCGCCCGAGCAAGGGCAGCTCGACCTTGCAGGGCCCACAGGTCACGCCCCAGAAGTGCACGAGCGTCGGACGCCCGGTATGCCCCCTCAGTACGCTTTGCCAGGTGCCGCGTTCGAACGGTTTGAGGCCGGGCGACGCCCCAAAAGCCGACGCCGATGCGATCAGGACACCCAGACCCAGAATAGCTGCAAGTCGACGTCTCATGGCTGGTCCTCGATCGCGATAAGACGATAGCCATCCGCCTTCGTCATCCATGACAGGTAGATCTGCCCACCGTTGGAAACGAGCAAGGGATGGTCGGAGGTGTCGGTCGTGCTCGATATCGCCTTCGGCGGCGACCAGGTCTCGCCATCATCGCGGGAGGTCGCGATGTGGACCGAGGTCTTCTCGCCATCGAACTCCTTCCAGGCGATCACCGTTCCTTTCGCGCCCGCGAGCACGTAGGGGCGCGTCGGGTTGCGGCCTGGGTGCCCCAACGCCATCGGCGCAGAGAAGGTCCGTCCTTCGTCGCGGGAGTGGGCGTAGAACAATCCCTTCCGCGCCTTCCCGTTCGTGTACCAGGCGACGTGATAGGTTCCGTTCGGCGCAACGGTAAGGCTCGGTCCGTGGTGCGGGCAGGCGTTGATCTGCCAGTCGTCGTCGCTGACCCGACGGATTTCGCCCGGTGTCGACAGGTCGGTAAACGTCATGACGGCGTGATCGCGCACGCCGCCGTCGAAGATGTTTCTGAAGATCACCGCCGGCCGCCCGGGCGCCGCAAACGTCACCCCTAATCGGCAGCACTCGCAGGTGCCCTCACGCGCAAGAGCGGCTTCCGCGTAGGTGGCGCCGCCATCGCGCGAGGTGGCAAAGAACAGTCCCGCTCCCTCGTACTTGCGTCCTGCCTCCTGGGCAGGGACACGATTGCGCTTGTCGATCCAGGCCGCAAAGACCGTTCCATCCTGATCAAGCGCCAGCGCCTCGAACCGCTGGCTCTCGTTGTTTGCAGTGATGGGCTTCAACTCCGCGAAGCTCTTCCCCCCGTCGGCCGAGCGCGTGTACAGCACCTCTCCGTTGAAGGCCTCGTCCCTGAAGGCCGAGAACGCGAGCGCGATGCCGCCCTTGCGGTCGATGACGATCTTCGGCCGCGCATCCGGCCCCCAATCAAGGTTCAGCCGCGTCGTCGTGACCTGGGTGGGCACCGAAAAACTGCGGCCCTCATCCTGCGAACGTGCGACCGAGACCTGCCCCCCCGCCATCCAGACCAGCCACAACGTTCCGTCCGGGCCGAAGGCCGGCGTCGCCTTGGTCGCACAGCGCAGCGTCGGCTCCTCACAGGCCGCTTCGGACGCGTGCTTGCCGTGCATCTGTCCCTGTGCCGCACTGTGCAGGAACGCGCAGGCGACTATCCCGAGCAAGCCGGTTCGGATCATGGCCCTACTCCCTTCAAGAGCCCGGATCATTTGAACGCCACCTTCATACCCGCAACGAACAGGCGCGGCGAGCCCGCATAGATCGATCCCGTCGTGTTTGCGAGCGTGCTCCCGGGAACTTGAAGGCCGGCCGCCGACACGGTATTTGCGATGTTGTTTGCCGACGCAACATAGGTGCGATCGAACACGTTCCTGACTTCGAAAAACAGGTTGAGTGACCTGAAAGTGTCGGACACCAGATCGGTCTTGTAGTGGACGTTCACATTGACCAGCTCATAGCCCGGCGCCTTCAGCAGATTCGCATTGTCCATGTAGAAGGAGTCCTTCCACTGGACTTCGACGAAGCCTCCGAGGCCAGCCAGCGGTCCGGCGAACTCGTCGTAGCCAATGCGGGCTGTCAGCTCATTGGGCGAGATACCGGGAATCTTGTTACCCGCACGGTTGAAGCTGAAGACGGCGCCATTGGTGATGTTCTCGACATATTCGGTGTAGACCTCGTCGAGATAGGTGTACGCCGCCAAGAACCGCCAGCCCGAATAGAACTTCCAGTCGGCGGCAAGCTCGATGCCGCGGTGCTCCGATCGCGGCGCGTTGAACGAATAGTTTACGCCAGCGACGGGCGTCGCCTGGTTGACGATCTCGTTGCGGAAAAACTCGTAAAAACCAGTCGCGCTGAGCTTGAGCGCACTGTTCGGCGTCCAATCGAAACCGAGATCGTAGCCAAGATTCTTCTGGGCCTGGAGTTGGGTATTGTTGCCCGATAATCCTGTCTGAGCGATGAAGAGATTCGAGACCTGCGGAGTGCCATACCCCGTGGCCACGCGTCCCCGGAACAGCCATTCACTGTTGAGCTTGTAGAGCAGCGCCAACTCTGGCGCAGTATTTTGAAACTGCCGGTCCGCGGTCGTCGGCGTTGTCGTGGTGATTCCGGCGGGGCCGGCGTACGAATAGGCCGTATTGAGGCCCTTGAGCAAGGTTGTCTCCCAACCGATGCCTGCAACGGCCGTTAGCGACGATGTAAGCTTGAGCTCTTCCCTGGCACGAACACCATAGTTGGTCGTTTCGCTGTAGAGATTGCTCGACAACCTGCCGAGCGTCGCGTTGCCTCCCGGCATCACGTTTCGCGTGTCGCTCGACGCCGTCAGGGTATTGTAGAAGGCGCCGAAGAACGCGGTGGACTCCAGGCCGAGAATCTCTCCGCGCTTGGTGAGATCACTCATATAGTTGTACGAGGGGAAGTCGCCGATCGAGCTGGTGGTGCCCGTCGGCTGACTGATGTTCCGGTCGTCGAACACGAACTGGTTGCGCCAGGTCGTGGTGTTGTCGAAATCGTGCTCCCAGCGGCCGCCGACGATGGTGCGGCGGTCGTTGCGGCCGAGCCCGGCCTGCACCGCCGTCTCTGTGTCGGTTCCGGCGGTTGCGTTGAAGCCGTTGTTGAACAGCCTGACCGTGCCGCATCCGGGCGCAGCCGTGCCACCGGTCGTACATCCCTGCTGGAACGGGTTGAGATAGAACTGGTTCAGCGATTGCCTGATCGGCAGCCGCGCGCTGAGGTCGTTGTTGATGATCTTGACCGTGAAGCGGTCGTCCGGCGTCGCCTTGAGCGTGCCGAGGAAGTTGACGGTCTGCGTGTTGAACCAGCTGTTGCCGATGTAGCCGTCGCCCCTTGTGTCGCTCGCAAACAGCGAGCCCTCGAAATTCCCGACCTTCTTGCCGGCGGCGAGATAGTTGTTGAGGTAGCCGTAACTGCCGCCGTCAACGCCGTATTCGACGCCATCGATCGTACCGCCCGGCCGCGTCCGGAAATTGAGCGCGCCGCCGGTCGCATAATTGCCGTAGAGCGCCGACGAAGGGCCGCGGACCACGTCGATCGCACTATAGGCATGAGGATCGATCAGGTCGCTGCGAGACAGGCCGTCCGGCTGCGTCACCGGGAAACCGTCATCGAAGATCACGAGGTTGCGGATGCCGAAACCGTTCCGGGCGTTGGATCCCCGAATCGAGATGCCGAAATCCCGCGGACCGTTGCCCTGCTTGATCGAAATGCCCGGGCTGTCCCGCAAGACGTCACTGACCGAAAACGACGGTCGATTGTCGAACTGGCTACGATCGATGGTCGTCGCGGTCTGGCCGGCCGGCGCCTGGTTGAGGCTAGCCCGCGCTTCGCCGGCGCTCCTCGTGTTGTTTTGCCCCTGGGCGCCATCGGTCGCGTTCCGCGCGACCGGCCTCACCACGCGGGCCACCGAA
>NZ_JALBHA010000186.1:0-10774 GCF_023006445.1 Bradyrhizobium sp. SHOUNA76 | reverse complement strand
GGTCGCGCGCGGCTACGCGCCGACGGTCTTCACCGACCTGCCGCGCCTGTTGGAACGCGCCGGCCCCGGCGAGGAAGGCACCGGCACGATCACCGGGATCTTCTCCGTGCTGGTCGACGGCGACGATCACAACGAGCCGATCGCCGACACCATCCGCAGCACGCTCGACGGGCACATCGTGCTCTCCAGGCACATCGCCGACCAGGCGCGCTATCCGGCCGTCGACGTTCTGGCCTCGGTCTCCCGCCTCGCCCACAACGTCTGGGACCCCGAGGAGCGCGAATTGGTGAGCAAGCTGCGCACCATGATCGCCAAATACGAGGACACGCGCGACCTTCGCCTGATGGGCGGGTATCAATCGGGACGTGATTCGAGCCTCGACCAGGCGGTCGACATCGTTCCGAGAATCTACGGCGCGATGCGGCAAGATACTTCGGCTCCTCCGAGCGCCGATCCGTTCCGCGAGCTCCGGGACATGCTCAGGGGCGACTAGCAGATGGAGGGGCCTAGCCGTCGCGCATCGCTCCTCGTTATCGACAGACGATTGTGCATGCGCGCCACGCTTCCAGCGCATGCACGCGCATAGCCGCCACTGATTTCGATTGTCCGCACATCCACCGTTCGGGTGACAGGATCGCACGGTGACGATCGAAGGGGCGATTCGAGGTCTACAGTCGCAACAACCAACGCGGGCAATTCCTGTGAGTTCCCTCGACCATTCCCCGACCGAACGTACAAGTTGTGGATGACTTGGCGGTATACGTCGCCGTCATGCACAAGCTTCGATCAACTTGCATCAACGACAGACAATAACGCGCAATGCAATCAAACCGTCGCATAGTTGCGTGCATGTTGCTCGTCGCGAAACGTATTGCTTCACCATCATGTGTTCCGACGAGCGGGATTGTCTTGAACGTTACATTCGATTGCAACGACATCCATCCCGCGAGTGTCTTGACTTGATTTTGTTGAGAAGCTCATTCATCGTTTCGGTTGAATACAAGAAACGTCTGCTCGTGACTTGAACTTTAGGGGCTTCGGTTGAACTACTCCGATCCATCGTCTGCTGGCGGCGGCAATTCGGGCTCCCGTGCGACGACGACGCTAGAGCTGGACACGATTTGCTCATCGGACACCTTCAGCCGTCCGGCGTCTCTCGGCGGATTCGTGAGCCAGGACGCAGCGCGGCTTCGGGGCGCCGCAGACGAAGTTCCGGGGACGAGGTAGATTCATGCCATTGGCGCGAGAAGCCGTCGAGCTGCTGGTTCAGGCGGCGAGGGCTTGGTATTTCGAAGGCAATCAGCATGGACTGCGTGATCGGGAATGGATGGCGCTGCGTTTTCTCGGTCGCGCGAACAGGTTTTCGCGCACGCCGTCCGCGCTCGCGGGCTTCATCGGCGCAACCAGAGCGACTGCATCGCAGATCGTGAAGACGCTGGAGAGCAGGTCGTTCCTGGTGCGGAAGCCGTCGCATGAGGACAAGCGTTCCGTCGTCCTGCACGTCACCGCCCAGGGCGAGAAATGCTTGAGCCAGCACGACCCGATCAATCACGTGGTGAATGCGGTCACGGCGCTCGGGAGCGACGAATGCGTCAGGCTGCGCGACTCGCTCCGCGAGGTCCTCAATCATCTCGACGCAGCTCATCAGCGGCTTGATGCCAGCGTCTGCCGGGACTGCATGTTTCTCGCCGAGCGCGGACCGGGCACTGGCAAGGGACGCGCAAGCGCCGAATTCATGTGCCGGCTGTATCGCGCTCCTGTCTCGCTCGAGGAGACGGAACTTCTGTGCACCAGTTTCGAGCGCACTCGCGACCGCCCGAAGATCGAAGAGCATCTCGACCGCGCGCGGATAGCGAGCCAGGGCTGACGCGCGCCCCGACGATGCGCGTGAATTTGCTTCTGGCGTTGCGGCGCTGAGCCGGGATCGCGAAGGCGACGCGGTGGTGCGCGGTGAGATGGGCCCCTCTCTCAACGTCGTCATTGCGAGCGCAGCGAAGCAATCCTGAGTCTTTCCACGGAGGGATTCTGGATTGCTCGTCGCCAGCACAAATTTGCTTCGCAGTATTGTCGCGGGCTCCTCGCAATGACGAAATGTGAGGCGATAGCTCGTTCTCCAAGCGACACTGTCGTTCCCCGCCTTGTGCGCAATTGCGCACTGGAGCGGGCGATGACACCGCGTGTGTGGCTGCTGCAGTGTCGTAGGGTGGGGCAAAGGCGCATAGCGCCGTGCCCACCTGGTCAATCTCGGTGCAAGCATGGCGGGCACGCTACGCTTTTGCCCACCCTACGATATCGAATTTGTGACGCGTAGCGCGACTCACAGAAACGCCTTCGCAGCCTCGCGGCTTGTTCGCCCGAGCTTTGCTTCGTCGCTCCACCCTCAAGTGCCCGCCCGGCCACGCCTCGCGTACCGACGCTGCCGCGTCCACCGCAAGCCCGGCGCGCGATGCGTGACGACACGAGATCGCCCCTCTCGGATGAGCCGGGATGGGCGACACATACGCAAAATCGAATTTCGATAAAGTGGAATACTTTCGGGGCGGAGAATTGACAGAGGCGACACAGCAAGGTGCGTAGCCCGGATGAGCGCAGCGACATCCGGGATCCCCGCAACTGACGTCCCGGGTATCGCTGCGCTCACCCGGGCTACGGAGCGGATATCACCTAAAACCCGCGCACAAAAAAACACCCGGCGGTTGCCCGCCGGGTGTCGTTAGGATGTCTCGACAGATCTTACCAGTTGCGCTGAGCGCGGAGGATCATGGCGACCGAGTCCTGATCCTTCAGCTGGTAAACCGCGGTCGGCTTGGCGGTCGTGACGTTCGGGACGAGACCAACCGTACCGGAGTACTTCTGGTCGAGATGGGTCCAGGAGACGTCAGCCGAGAACGTCAGGTTCTTGACCGGGGTCCAACGGGTGACGACACCCAGCTGGCCGATCGCGAAGTCCGGGTTACAACCCGTCACACCTGCCAGGCCGCCGAACACGCCGCCAGCACCGCCGGCGCCGCAGAGGGTGGTCTTGGCCAGGGTACCGAACTGGGCCTGAGCGTAGGCACCGTAGAGCGAGGAGTTCCAGGAGGGATCCCAGTTGTGGGTGTAAGCGCCACGGAAGCCCCAGGTCTTGACGGTTTCCTGCGAGCCGCCGGTCACGAACACCGTGTCGGGAGCGCTGGCGAAGCCGAGGCTGCCGTACGCGCCAGCAATGCCCGAGCTGCCGTACAGCGCGTAGCTGCTGCCCGCCAGGTTCTGGAAGTTATAGCGTGTCGCACCGTCGGTGTAGACGCCCTGGATGTTGATCGTGTCACCCGCGCCGGTCGGGATATTCTTGATCGACAGAGCGAGCTGCACTGCCCAGCCCCACTTGTCATCGGGGTGGCCGGTGGCCTCGTTCGCCCCATAATAACCGACGTGGTTGTCATGCGCCGCCACCGACGCCTGGAAGAGGCCCCAGGCCTGGTCGACGCGCACCTGAGCAACCAGGTTCGGCGAACGGGTGCCGCCGATGGCGTTGGTGCCGTACGAGCCGCCGATCATGCCGCCCACGGTCGCGCCGGTCATGTTGACGTTGCCGGCCTGATAGTAGGCCGAGACGTCTTCAGCCGAGAACGACGCCGTCACGCCCTGACCGAAGTCGGCGGTGTAGGTGAACTGGTTGACACCAGTGACCGTGCCGCTGCCGCCGACGAGGTTGTCGGTGAGGTTGCCGGGATAGTTGGTCCAGGGCGCGTCGAACTGCGACACGGCCTTACCCATGGTGAAGCCGGCGAACTGGATGAAGGCGTAGTACACGCCGAGCGCACCGCCCGAGGTGTTGCCGTCGGTGCCGTTGATGTTGCCGCTGCCATTCGAACCGACGAGGGCGGTGCCCGCGGCGTTCAGACCGAGCGTACCGCTGTACTGGGTGGCGCCCGTTGCCGAACCGGTGGGGGTATAGTTGCCGCTCGTCCAGGTGAAGACCGCATCGAAATAGGTGCGGACCACGCCGTACTCGGTCGCGGTGCGGGTGTCGATGTTGAGGTTTTCACGAGCGCGGAAGGTGTAGTAGTTCATCATCCGGTTGCGAGCACCGGCCGTACCGCTCAGGTTCGGATTGAAGTCCGTGTTGGAGCCGAGCACGGCGTCGGCGCGCACGTAACCACCGAGCTTGATGCAGGTGTCGGTGCCCGGGATGTAGTAGAAACCGGCGCCGTACAGCGAGCAGATCTTCACGTATTCGACGGCCTTGGCCTTCACGGGAAGATCGGCTGCGAACGCCCCGGAGGCGGCCATCAGGCCGGCAGCCGAGCCGAGAAAGAGTGTCTTCGTCAACTTCATTAGTAAACCTCCAGGTCGGTTCAGGGGGCTCGGCTCCTCGGTGGAGGCCGCTTGACCCTCTCAATTTCCGTTCAATTCAGGTCCGCACTGAAGGTCCGGACTGAAACGACAGTGAGGTGCCCCCCCTCCGTCGTGACCTCACATATAGTTTATAAAAACAATCACCTCAATTCATTGATTTAGTGAAGCGCAAGTTCAGAAGGGGATGTTGCCGGCGCGCAACAGGGGAGGAGGCGCACGGTACAAGTAGCTGCAACAAAAGAAAAAGCCCTCAGGGGGCATCCCGAGGGCTTTCTTGGAGGTCTCACATCGCCATCCATTGACAGTGGTCAAGAGCAGCAAATTCTGAGTACTGATGACGTAACTTGATTAATTGTTTTTTGCAAGCATTAAAGCGCTGCCATCATTTCCCGAATGAAGGGTTCCGCGCACGATCTTGAAGACGGCTCGCCAATATCCCGTTAAAGAGCGATCAGGGACAAAAACAAAAAAACAATGAAGGCAAGCGGGGGGACGCATGATCGAGAAGAAGCTCGACCGGGCGATTACAGACTTCATCTGGAACGTCGTCGAAATTCACGCCCAGCTGGAAGACATCCACACCAGCTGGGCCCGCCTGTTGGGCATCACCGAGCCGCAATGGCTGATCCTGATGGCGATCACGGAACTGGACGAAGGCCGAGGCGTCGCTGGAATCGAGATTGCGAACAAGCTGCGCGTTCACCCGGCCTTCGTGACGAACCAGACCAAGAGCCTCGAAAAGAGCGGCTTTCTATCGCGCCGGCCGGCAGCGGACGACGCACGCTTCGTCCTGATGTCGCTGACGGCGAAGGCGACGACGGAAATCGAGAAGCTGTCGAAGAGGAAGCTTGCCTTGAACTCGACCATGTTCAACGAGTTCGACGAGAAGTCCCTGGCTGAGTTGAACGCCGCGCTTGCGAAAATTGCCAAGAACGCCCGGCTGGCTGCCCGGTTGCTGGCAATCGACGCGTCGTGACCCGCCGATGCGCCGCTGACGCTGCTACAGGTAGGTGACGGAATCCAGCTGGCGGCCGGCTCCCAGCTTGCTGTCGAGCCATTCGAGAATGAAATCGTCGACAGCCACGAAATTCTCGACCTCGCCCAGTGGATGTGGGATGCAGTTCGGCACGACCGTCGAACAGTCCGCTCCGGCCTGCTGATAGCCGGTTTGCAGCGCGAGCGCGTCCTCTTCCCACACCATCGAGCGACTCCCGACGACCACGAGAAGCGGGCAAGGTATGCGACGCGACGGCAGCAGCCAATCCGGCGGGGTCGCGGCCTGCTCGACGCCACTCTTCCGACGTAGCCATGCCCGGCGCATGATCGGTGTCGCGATGCCGCCGTCGCACACTGCGGCAGCGATCCTGCGATCCGACAGGGCAAGGCGGGACGCATGACTGGCGCCTACTCCTTCGCCATAGACTGCAATCCGTCGCGAATCGACGTCCGGGCGAGCCCCGAGATAGTCGAGCCAGCATGCAAGCATATGCTCCGGCCTGAGGGGGCGACGGATGGACGAGTTGCCCGCATGAACGATCAGAAGCGATATGTTCCGGCGGCAGAGGGCCGGCGACAATCTGCTCATCATCTCGCTCAGGGCGACCTCCTCGTCGGCGATGCAGATCAGGACGGGGGAAGGCCCCTGATGGAACGCCGGCCGGAAGAGGCCGGTCAACGGCCCTTGATCGAGGCCGTCTATTTTCACATTCTGGATCGCCGGACCGACCTCATCCTCCAAGCCCCGCAGGCCGATATCGAGCCTGTCCGTGAGGTCGCCATCCGCGAGATCTCCCGGACAAGACACACTTCGCGCGACTTCGAGCGCCGTCAGCGAGCACAGCCACGCTTCCAGGGCAATCGGGGCTGACTCGTCCCTTCGCCCGGATTCGGCGGATATCCGGTAGTCGTCTGCGACCCTCAACCAGTCCGAAACCCACAGATGCCTGGACGTCTCTCGCGCCAGATCTGCGACGGACAGGCTATCGAAAAATTCGGACGCGCGGTGGCGCAAGCGTGCCAGGCTCGCACCCGCGCCATCGCACGAGCCGTGAGGCCAATGATCACATTCCATGTCAGTCCCCCGACGGCGCAGTCAGCGAATACCAAGACTTGAATTATCAGGGCTTGGATTCCCCAGACTTGCCGGCTGCACTTTCAGCGGAGCGCTAGACGAAATTGTCGGTCGGCAAACGAGCCGGTGCGGATACGAAATCCAACCCGGCTCACCTCAATCGTCACGCTGCAGCTCCAGTGCTGATAGTTGGTTAGGGCCCCACGCCATACTGCCATTTTCGCGGTTCGGAGTTGTAGTTTTTTGTTGCAACCGAATGAGTAAAATTTGGATCGCGCTTGATGACGGAGGAGGCACAAACGTCTCAGCATCCTCATGAATTTTCATGACGACAGTGTACTTGCCGCTGATCACGATCTCGCGAGAATCCGGCTGCTTGTCGCCCCGTCGATACCGAACTCGTGGTCACGCGGTTTGCGCTGGGGCCGCGCAACAAATGCCATCTTTTCGAATTTCGGCTGATACGAATAGCCTCACCGCGCAGGCGGAGCATCCTCTTGCTGATCCCGTCCCATGGATGACGGTCTTTCCCTGCAGCGGCGGTGCTCGCGGCTCACGCGCGAACGAAGCGGGAATATCGGCAGCATCTTGTATGCATTATCCCAGTTGCCATCCCCGCGCACTTCGCTTTACATGCCGGCAACTCGCCCGCGGATGACGGCCGGGACTCAAAATCGCACACATTGTCAAAGGGACGGAGCATGGCGCGCAACATATTGATTCTGGGGGCTTCTTACGGCTCCCTGCTGGGCACGAAGCTGCTGATGGCGGGGCACAACGTGACCTTGGTCTGCCGCGCCAAGACTGCGGAGCTGATCAACCGCGAAGGTACCGAGGTGCGCATCAAATTGCGTGACGAGGCGGCGCACCGGGCGATCTTCTCGCGCAACCTGCCCGGCAAGCTCGACGCCGTGACCCCGGCCAATGTCGATCTCTCCCGCTACGATCTGGTCGGTCTGGCGATGCAGGAGCCGCAATACACCAACCACACCGTGCGCGTTCTCATGGTCAAGATCGCCGCGGCGAAGCTGCCGTGCCTGTCGATCATGAACATGCCGCCGCTGCCCTATCTGAAGCGGATCCCGGCGCTCGCCGACATGGATCTCGAAGAGGCCTACACCAATGCGCAGGTGTGGGAGCGGTTCGAGCCGGGCCTCGTGACGCTGTGCTCACCAGACCCCCAGGCATTCCGTCCGCCGGAAGAAGCCGCCAACGTGCTGCATGTCGGCCTGCCCACCAACTTCAAGGCGTCGGTCTTCGCAGACGAGAAGCACAACAAGGTGCTGCGCGAACTCGAATCCGACATCGACGCGGTGACGCTCGACGGCCACGACGTGCCGGTGAAGCTGAAGGTGTTCGATTCTCTGTTCGTGCCACTGGCGAAATGGTCGATGCTGCTGACGGGCAATTACCGCTGCATCACGCCGAGCGAGCCGCAGTCGATCCGCGAAGCCGTGCATGGTGACCTCCAGCGCTCACAGACGATCTACGACCATGTCGACGCCATCGCGCGCCGCCTCGGCGCCGATCCGCAGGACCAGGTGCCGTTCGCGAAATACGCCAAGGCCGCCGAAAGCCTGCTCAAGCCGTCATCGGCGGCGCGCGCGGTCGCGAGCGGCGCGCCCTTCATCGAGCGCGTCGACCTGCTGGTGAAGCTGATCTCGCATCAGCTCGGCGTGCCCAATGCCGAGATCGACCGCACGGTCGACACCGTGGACCAGAAGCTGAACGAGAAGATCGTGCAGGGCGGCTCCGGCGCGCAATAAGCGCTTTCGTTTCCAGCGAAGCGTGGCTTCAAGCCGTCAGGAAGGATTGAAGCCAGATCAGGCCGGTCACGGCAACCAGCGTGACCGCACCGGCGCGCGTGACGAGGTCGGGATGCCCGAGGCGACGGGCGCCACGGCCGAGCGTTGCGCCCAGAGTGATCCACGCAGCGCCCGCCGTGAGAATCTGCAGCGCGATCACGCCGAACCAGGGCAACAGCTCGAGCGGCCCGGCCTCGAGCGGCAGGAGCAGGAAGGCAAACACGAGCGCTTTCGGGTTCAGCAGCGTGGCAAGCAGCACCTGGCCGAACCTCACCGGCGCACCGTCGCGCCGCTCGCGTGTGTTGACGCGCCAGAGCATGAAGGCGAGACACAGGATGTAGACGGTGACCGCGACGCGAAGCGCGAGCGCCGCGATTGGGATGTCGCTGACGATGGGGCCGAGCGCGAGCCGCAGCAGCGCAATGGCCAGCAGATAGCCGCACAGCTCCGCTGCAAGCAGGTGAAGCGAGCGCGCAATGCCGATCCCCGCGCCCGATGTCGCGAGCAAGGTGTTGGTCGGGCCGGGCATTGCCAGCAGGACATAAGTGGCAGTGAAGAAGGTCAGGAAGGTCATGCGCCTGAGCTAGCAGGCCCCGGGCCAGGTTGATTTGATCTTCATCATCGAATCCGGTCCGCAAAGGCCGGAATCGGCGCGTCTGGTCCGAACCCGACCGTCCTCATGGTCGCCGATTTGCGAAAAATTTGCATCCATGCGAGGTCTGGCCTTACGTAACGGCAGCTGCCGGGATGCCTCGGCAGATACTTCAGATGCCGGTTCCGGGCAGCAGGTTCCAGATGCCGGCGATGCCGGATGATGGGCGAAAGAACAAGTCATCGAAGATGGATCAGTCGACGTTGCAGGTCGTTCGCGCGGTGGAGGCCGGCGCGACAACCATGAAGGGTGTGATCGACGCGACCGGATTGTCCCGTCTCAAGGTCGAGCGCGCGTTGAACACGCTGGAGAAGCAGAAGCTGCTGGTTCGCGACGGCCAAGGCTTCAAGGCAAGCCAAGCCTTCAAGGCAGCCGGCGTGCCGAAGGCGGCGCCGCTGACCCGACAATGCGGATCGTGCAACGCCTGCTGCGACGTTCTCGAAGTGGCCGCCGTCGACAAGCCGGTGAACCATCTTTGCAAGCACTGGGAGACCGGGACCGGCTGCACCATCTACGACCGCCGCCCCCAGATGTGCCGCTCCTTCGTCTGCGCCTGGCTGCAAGGCCATCTCGACGACGACTGGTTCCCGGCGAAGTCGGGCATCATCGTCCATTTCAGCCAGGATGCCGTGAACGTCACGGTCGACGACCATTGCCCCGATCGCTGGCGCGAGGAGCCGTATTTCAGCAAGCTCGCCGAATGGTCGCTGAATGGGATCAAGCGGATCGGAAACCGGGGCTATGCCACCCTCGTCGTCTCCGGCGCCAACCGCTTCCTGCTGCTCGGACGCACCGTCGTTCCCGAGCCGACGCTGTTCGGCACGGCCTTCGTGCCGCTCACGGCCGACACGTTCCGGTTCTGGCGGGCGACGTCGCCGGAGCATTTGCAGCGATTGCATGAGCGGATCGCCGAGATGGAGCGGATCAGGCAGGAATTCGGCTCCTGCGTCATCCCCGAGAACGAGGACGACGATCCGCAGGCCCCCTATCGGCCCGCACTTCTACGGCAATCGAATCACGCCTGAACGCCACCGTGGGCAACGCGGCATGATCAGCCCCGCGCCGCTCGACGCGACGCGACGGGATTGATAAGCCCCTGTCCGCGAATGACGGGGACTTGAGTCGGGCATGACAGTTGCGATCGAGATGGGGCAGACCACGGCGGGCGCCGCGGCCGCCATGGACCTCGAGGAACTCTTGGCGACCCGCCTCCTGGTGCAGGGCAATTCGGGCTCCGGCAAATCGCATCTGCTGCGGCGGCTGCTGGAACAGAGCGCGCCCTGGGTGCAGCAGGCCATCATCGATCCCGAAGGCGATTTCGTCACGCTGGCCGAGCGCTTCGGTCATCTCGTCATCGAGGCCGAGGATCACACCGAGCGCGGCCTTCAGGTCGCCGGCGAGCGCGCGCGGCTGCATCGCGTCTCCACCGTGCTCAATCTCGAAGGCCTCGACGCCGAGAATCAGATGCGCCGTGCGGCCGCGTTTCTTGGCGGGCTGTTCGACGTCAACCGCGACCATTGGTATCCGATGCTCGTCGTCGTCGACGAGGCGCAGCTGTTCGCGCCGGCGGTTGCGGGCGAAGTCTCGGACGAAGCGCGAAAACTCTCGCTCGGCGCGATGACCAACCTGATGTGCCGCGGCCGCAAGCGTGGTCTCGCCGGCATCATCGCGACCCAGCGCCTCGCAAAGCTCGCCAAGAACGTCGCGGCGGAAGCCTCGAACTTCCTGATGGGCCGGACCTTCCTCGACATCGACATGGCGCGCGCCGCCGATCTGCTCGGCATGGAACGGCGGCAGGCCGAAGCCTTTCGCGACCTCGAGCGCGGACAATTCATGGCGCTGGGGCCTGCGCTGTCGCGCCGTCCGCTGCGTCTAAACATCGGTCCGACCGCGACCAGCCCGCGCTAT
>NZ_JALBHA010000185.1:0-10787 GCF_023006445.1 Bradyrhizobium sp. SHOUNA76 | reverse complement strand
AGGCCTCGAGCCGGGCGAGGCGCTGCTCCAGCACCGGGCTGTGATGGCCGAGCTTGCGCAGCCGTGCGACGAGGGCGGAGGCAACAATCGTCGGCGTCAGCTCGCCCTCGCTCGGCAGCAGCGGCGCGCCACTCTCGTCGCGCTTGCCAGTGACGGTCGGGCGCCTGGATGCATCGATATTGTAGAGGATGCGCATCAGCTGGTCTTCGATGAAGCCGCGCTTCTCCTCGACCACCAGCACGTCCTGAAGACCCTCGGCGAAACGTTTCGCGCCGCTTTCCTCCAGCGGCCAGGTCAGCGCGACTTTGTAGATGCGAAGGCCGAGATCCTGCGCGTCCTTGTCGGTGATCCCCAAGTCGGCCAATGCCTGGCGCAGATCGAGATAGGCCTTGCCGGTCGCGACGATGCCGAGGCGCGCCGGTTTGGAATCGAGCACGATGCGGTCGAGCTGGTTGGCGCGGGCGAAGGCCTGCACCGCCTCCATCTTGGGACCGAACAGGCGCCTCTCGGCGTCCAGTGGCGGATCCGGCCAACGGATGTTCAGGCCGCCGGGCGGCATCTCGAAATCATCGGGCAGCCTGATCCGGATGCGCTCGGGATCGCTGTCGATCGAGGCGGAGCTTTCGACGGTCTCGCTGATCGCCTTGAAGCCGACCCAGCAGCCGGAGAAGCGCGACAGCGCGAAGCCGTAGAGGCCGAGGTCGAGATAATCCTGGAGCGTCGCCGGATTGATCACGGGGATCAGCGACGCCGCGAACACCTGCTCGCTCTGATGCGCCAGCGTCGAGGACTGGCAGCCGTGGTCGTCGCCGGCCAGCGCCAGCACGCCCCCATTCCGCGAGGTGCCGGCCGCATTGGCGTGCTTGAGCGCATCGACAGAGCGGTCGACGCCGGGGCCCTTGCCGTACCAGATGCCGAACACGCCATCGACCTTGGCGCCGGGAAACAGGCCGACCTGCTGGCTGCCCCATACGGCGGTCGCCGCAAGGTCCTCGTTCAGTCCGGGGACGAAGGCGATGTCGTGCTGCTGAAGGTGCGACTTCGCGCGCCACAGCGCGTGGTCGTACATGCCGAGCGGGGAACCGCGATAGCCCGAGATGAAGCCGCCGGTGTTGAGCCCCTGAAGCCGGTCTCGTTCGCGCTGCAACATGGGCAGGCGGACCAGGGCCTGCGTGCCGGATAGGAAGATCCGCTTCGATTCGAGCCGGTATTTGTCGTCCAGCTCGACCTGCAACAGCGTCATTTCGGAAGTCCTCGTCTCGATTCGGCGTGGGGTTTGCGCTGCGGGAGGGATTGGCGGCTGCGCGACGCGAATTGTGACAGTCAAGAGCATGGGCCAGCGAAGTCAATATCGCTGGCCGCATCCGTGGCGCTCCTGCTAGTCATGGCTTCCAGTGGAGAGCACCATGACTGCAAACGCATTCGACACCGAGATCACGGAAACGGCCGAAGCGCTGATCGGCCCGTGGCGTCGGCCGCGACAGATGCTGCAAGCGCAAACTTACGACGCGCACGCCTCGATCCATGACGATGCCACCGCACAGAAGCTCGGTTTCAAGGGCGGCACCATCGAGGGGCCGACCCATTTCAGCCAGTTCGCGCCGCTCGGCGAACGGCTATGGGGACGAGCCTGGCTCGAGACGGGATGCCTCTCCGCGCATTACCGCAGCGTCTGCTACGAAGGCGAGGAGGTGCAGGCCATCCTGTCAAAGCCGTTGTCCGCTACGCGCCAGTGCCAGATCCAGATGGTCAAGCGCGACGGCACGGAGGTGCTGCGCGGCACCGCCTCGGTCGGCGAGCCGCACGCAGCGACCGCGCTCGAAGCGCGTCTTGCCGAGCTCAAGCCGCTCGCCGATCCCGTGATCCTGCGTGACGTCAAAGTGGCGCAGACCAGCAGGCGCCAGACCGTGCGAATGGCGTTCGACCAGATCATGGGCGACCTCTATCCGTTCTCTCTCCGGCAGAAGCTCGCCGTGATTACCGAAGGCTCGTCATACTATTCCGGCGCCGACAATCCCTGGGGTAGACCGATCATTCCGATGGAGATGCTGAGCGTGCTGTTCCAGTACCGCTCCAAGGATGATCCGCTGCCGGCAAAGGGACCGGCGGTCGGCCTGTTCGCCGATCAGGAAATCACGCTGGTGAAGGGGCCGCTCTTCGTCGACGAGGACTACGAGGTCGAGCGCGAGGTGGTCGCGCTCTCCGGCAGCCGCCGCACCGAAAGCGCCTGGGCCAAGACGCGCGTGTTCGACAAGACGGGCACGATGGTGGCGACCATGCTGCTGAACATGGCGACGCTGAAGGACTCTTATGCCCCGTATGAGGAAGAGCATCGGCGGCTGTATGGGGCGGGGCGGTAGCACCACACTCTGCCGTCATTCCGGGGCGCGCGTAGCGCGAGCCCGGAATCCATTTCACCTCACGTTCTGCGGCCCGATGGATTTCCGGGTCCGACGCTTACGCGTCGTCCCGGAATGACGGTGGAGGGAGTGTCGACGTCCGCCCATCCTTTGAGCAGATGCACGTCGCAAAGCCGTCGCACAGGGAATAAGCAGGTGTCGATCGCCGACGTAACCTTCTGAGCACGCAGCGAATTCCCTCGCCACTCCCGCTCCATCGCAATTGTACACAATGGCACGGCGCTTGCAGAACTCCTGGCGCAGTTCTCGCGAGGGGCGGGCGTCATGCTGAGTTCAAGCAAGCCGACATTGGGCGTCATCAGCGCCGAGCCTGAGCCGATCCAGCTCGACTGGCCCGCCACCGCGCTTCTGATCATCGACATGCAGCGCGACTTCATGGAGCCCGGCGGCTTCGGCGAGACGCTCGGCAACGACGTCAGCCAGCTCGCGCGCGCGGTGAAGCCGATCGGCGTGGTGCTGAAAGCGGCGCGCGACACCGGCATGCTGGTGATCCACACCCGCGAGGGCCATCTGCCCGATCTCTCCGATGCGCCCCCAGCGAAAGTCGAACGCGGCGCGCCGAGCCTTCGCATCGGCGATCCCGGCCCGATGGGCCGCATTCTCATTCGCGGCGAGGCGGGCCACGACATCATTCCCGAGCTCTATCCGCTCGACAGCGAGGTCGTGATCGACAAGCCCGGCAAGGGCGCTTTCTACGCCACCGAGCTTACCGACGTGCTGGAGAAATACGGCATCGAAAATCTGCTGGTGTGCGGCGTCACCACCGAAGTGTGCGTCAACACCACGGTGCGCGAGGCCAATGACCGCGGCTACCGCTGCGTCGTCATCTCCGACGGCTGCGCGTCCTACTTCCCCGAGTTTCACGAGATGGGCCTGAAGATGATCAAGGCCCAGGGCGGCATCTTCGGCTGGGTCACGGATTCAGCCGCAGTTCTGGAGGCAATGAAGGTTTCGACCACATAGGGGTATTGTCATGAGCACATTGACGGGGATGACTGGCAAGTCTGAGATCACGACGTCCGAGTTCAAGCCGGCACTATGGACATCGGGCGACTGGAATGCGTTTTTCGGCTTCGGCACCAACATCCTCGTCAACATGCTGGTGCTCACGGGCCTCCTGCGCTTCGTTCTGAAGATGCCGGACAGTCTGGTGTTCGGCCGCATCCTGCCCGCGCTTGGGCTGATGATGTGCCTCTCCACCTTCTACTATGCGTATCTCGCCTATCGGCTGGCCCAGAAGACCGGCCGCAACGATGTCTGCGCGCTGCCCTCAGGCGTCAGCGTGCCGCACATGTTCATCGTCACCTTCGTCATCATGCTGCCGATCACGTTGAAGACCGGTGACCCGCTCAAGGGGTGGTCCGCGGGTCTGGTCTGGGTGTTCTTCCAGAGTTTCATCCTCATGATCGGTGGCTTCATCGCGCCGTTCATCCGCAGGATCACGCCGCGCGCGGCGCTGCTCGGAACGCTTGCCGGCGTCTCCGTCACCTTCATCTCGATGCGGCCTGCGTTAGAGATGTATATGACGCCGCAGATTGGTCTGGTCTGCTTCGCCATCATCCTGGTGAGCTGGTTCGGCGGCGTGAAATATCCGCGCGGCATTCCCGCCGGCCTCGTCGCCATCGCCGTCGGCATGATCATCGCTTGGGGCTCAAACCTGTTCGGGCTCGGCCTTGGCGGCTTGAGCCTCACAGGCGTCGGCGCAGCGTTTGCCAATTTCGGCTTCTCGGTGCCGCTTCCCGCCGTGGGCTACGTCTTCTCCGGCTTCGAATTTCTCGGCATCATTCTCGTCACCGCCATTCCGTTCGGCATCTACGACCTCGTCGAAGCCATGGACAATGTCGAGAGCGCGGAAGCCGCCGGCGACGAATATCCGACCACGCGGGTGCTGACGGCCGACGGGGTCGTCAGCCTGATTGGCTGCCTGATGGGCAATCCCTTCATCAACGCCGTCTATATCGGGCATCCCGGCTGGAAGGCGATGGGCGGCCGCATCGGCTACTCGGCCGCAACCGGCATCATGGTGATCGTGCTGGCCTGGTTCGGCATCATCTCGGTGCTGCTGGCGCTCGTGCCGGTGGTCGCGATCTCGCCGATTTTGCTCTACATCGGCATGCTCATCGGCGCGCAGGCGTTCCAGACCACGCCGGTCAAGCACGCGCCCGCGATCGTGCTGGCGCTGACGCCGCATCTGGCCGCCTGGGCCAAGCTGCAGATCGACACGATGCTCGGCTCGACCATGAATGCGGCGGCAACCGTCGGCGGCATGGCCGCCGACAAGGCCGATGCGGTGAAGGCTGCCGCGATCGCCGCGCTGCCGCAGCAGGGCGTGTTCTACCACGGGCTGGAGGTGATGGGCGGCGGCTCCATCCTCGGTGGCCTCATCCTGGGGGCGATCGGTGTCTTCATCATCGAGCGCGACTTCGAGAAGGCATCGGGCTTCGCGCTTGTCGGTGCAGTCCTGACCTATTTTGGCTTCATGCACGGCGAGGCGGTCGGCATCGGCGGCGGATTTGGCGTCACGCCCGCCGTCGCGCTGGCCTACGCCGCGATGGCCGCTGGCTTGTTCGCCGCCAGCAAGCTTGGCGCCAGCGCACCCTATGCCGCGCATCCAGAGATGCACGCCGCGCCGGCGGAGTAGACCTGGGGCAACAAGAATCTGCGGCCGGACGGCATCGCGTCGTCCGGCGCACTCTACCCCTACCGACACTTACGCTCTGGATTCCATACTTACCAGAACGTCCCCGGCGATGATCTCGGGGTCTCCAAGATTGAGGTCGGGCAGGCTTGCCTGAACGAAACCCAGCACTTTGTCGTTCGCCGCGTTGGCGGTCTCGCGGTCCTCGAATATCATCACGGCGACGCCGACGCCGTCGCCTCCGTCCAGCACGTAATAGGATCTGAAGCCGGGCGATTCCCTCAGGATGTGACCGATGCCGCTCTTGGCACGGCGAGCCGCGTCCGCAACCGAGCGAACCTTGGTGTACTTTCGAACGAACATGTACATCAGGGCACCTATGCGTCTCAGTCCCTGCCACACGCATCAAAGCACATCAGGACGGTGCCGGACAGGCTCTTCGGGCGGACGACTCCCGTCGCGTAATTTAGCCGCCCTTGACGGCTCCCGCCGTCAGCCCGGCGACGATCTGCCGCTGCGCCAGCACTGTCAGCAGCAGCACCGGGAAGGTGACGATCAGCGCGGCGGCGGCGAGCGGTCCCCAGCTCAACTGGTCGAACGAAATCATGTTGTAGACGGCGACTGGCAGGGTTCGGGTCTCGCGCCCGGCCAGAACGATGCCGAACACAAAGTTGTTCCAGGAGAAGATCACGGCCAGGATGAAGGCGACCGCGATGCCCGGCCGCGCGATCGGCAGCGCGACATGGCGGAACACCTGCCAGCGGCCGGCGCCGTCGATCAGGGCGGCTTCCTCCAGTTCCATCGGAGTCGTCTCGAAATAGCCGATCATGATCCAGATCACGATCGGCACCGTCACGACGAGGTGGATGATGATCTGCGGTACCAGCGTGCCGAGCAATCCCAGCCACTGAAACAGCAGGAACAGCGGGATCAGGTAGGACAGGCCCGGCGTGATGCGGGCGATCAGGATCACGATCGCGGATTTATGCGCGGCCATGCGCGCGATGCCGTAGCCGGCGGGGACGCCGACGATCAACGCCAGCGCGGTGGCGCTGCCTGTCACGATCAGGCTGTTGACGAAATAGGTCAGAAAGCGGTTGGAGGCGAGGACGTCGGCATAGTTCTTCCAGGCGATACGATCGGGGATGAACACCGGCGGATAGGCCGCGTTGTCGACCTCGAACTTGAGCGACAGCGATGCCATCCAGAGGAAGAACAGGATGGCCGGCGACACGATGACGAACACCGAAAGCCAGAGGCCGATCTGGCCGACGATCTGACGTAGGTTGATTTGACTTGAGGTCATGCGCCGCTCGCGATCTCGGTCCACAGCATGCGCTGGCGGGCGTAGAGCATCACTGCCGCGAGCAGGACGATCAGCAGGAAGAACACCACCGCGATCGCCGAGCCGTAGCCGAGATCGTAATAGGTGAAGGCGACGCTGTAGAGATAGATGTTGATCGTCTCCGACGCCGAGCCCGGTCCGCCTTGCGTGATCGCGAAGATGATGTCGAAGCTTTTCACGGCGTCGATCATGCGGATCATGCCGGCGATGAACAGGAACGGCATGATCAGCGGCAGGGTGATGAAACGGAACACCTGCCAGAAGCTGGCGCCGTCGATCTGCGCGCTCTCATAGGGCTCGGTCGGGATCGCGGCGAGGCCCCCGAGCACGATCAGCATGACCAGCGGCGTCCATTGCCAGGTCTCGACCAGCACCAGCGAGGGAATGACGGTGGCAGGGTGGAAGACCCAGAGCTGCGCGGGGATCCCGACCAGCGACAGCAGATAGTTGAGCACGCCGAGCTGCGGATGGAACATCATGGTCCAGACCAGCGCGATCGCCACCGGCGTCGCCATCATCGGCAAGATGAAAATACCGCGCAGAAAACCGCGGCCGGGAAATTTCTGGTGAAACACCACGGCAGCGAGCGTGCCGAGCGCCAGCGGCAGCACCACCGACAGCACGGTGTAGACCATGGTGTGGCCGACTGCCTCGAGGAAGCGGGGATCGCTCGTCAGCCGCAGATAGTTGGAGAACCCGACGAAGGTCGTCGCCGAGCCGACCTTCCACTCGTTCAGGCTCATCCAGATGGTGAAGACCCACGGGAAGATGATGATGGCGAGCACGACGACCAGCGCCGGCACCACGAACGGCCAGTAGGACGGTGGCCGCAAGGCCTTCTCCGGCGCGGCATCGGACCGTGCCGCGGCCGGAGTCGATTGTGTCAACGTGCTCACGCCTTTTCGCTGCGCTCCAGGATCGGCCGGTACTGTTCGTGCGCCTTCTTCAGCTCGGTCGCGGGATCGGCGCCCGACAGTGTCGAGGTCAGCGCGGCGCCGACGAGATCGCGGAATTCGGCGACCGGGATGACGACGGGAAGGCCCAGCTTGCTGATCTTGGCGGAATCGATCACCGATTGCAGCCATTCCTTGGGCATCTTCACGCCGCTCTGGACCTCCGCATCGTTCAGGATCGAGTTGCGGAACGGTACGCCGCCGCCGGACTGCAACAGCCGCGCGCCCTGCTGCTTCGAGACCGCCCATTGGCACAGCAGATAGGCGGCTTCCTTGTTCTTGCTCGCGGCGGCAATGCCGATGCCGTCGCCATAGGTCGCCGAATATTGCCCCTTCGGTCCTGCCGGCACGACGGTATATCCGACCTTGCCGACCACGCGCGAGGCGGCGGGATCCTCCAGCGGCGGCGCCCAGCCGACGCCGTCGATCCACATCGCGGAGCGGCCTTGCGTGAACGAGGCCATCGATTCCATCCAGTTGAAGCCGGCGACCCCGGGCGGGGCCACCTTCGTCAGCAGCGTCTGATAGAGTTTTGTCGCCGCGACGGCTTCCGGACCATCCGTGAGGATGTTGCCCTTGGCGTCCAGGAATTCGCCGCCATAGTTGAGGAAGAAGTTGGTCCACAACGTCATGTTGGCGTTGCGCAAGCCCCGCCCGACGAAGCCGTAGGTGCCGTCCTTGGCGTCGGTGAGCTTCTCGGCCGCGGCGACCATCTCGTCCAGCGTCTTGGGGACAGCGACGCCCTTCTTCTGGAACAGCTCCTTGTTGTAGTAGAGGATGAAATAATCGACCGACCAGGGCAGCGACAGCATCTGGCCCTTGTCGTTCTTGGCGTATTGCAGGCCTGCGGCCGAGAAATCGCTCTCGACGAGATCGGGCGCAGTCAGCGCCGGATCCTTCATGAAGGGCGTCATGTCGGCGAGCCAGCCGGCTTTCTCGAACTGCCGCTTCTGCACGTGATAGCTGAGATGGACGACGTCGAAGCTCGGCCGGCCCGAGGTGAGCTCGATCACGACCTTCTGGCGCTGCTGCTGCTCGGGAATCTGCTCGGATTCGACCTGGATGCCAGTGAGATCCGTGAACTCCTTGATGTTCTTTTGCAGGTTGTCGCCGCGCGGGCCTTTGGCGAGGATCACCTCCAGCTTGGTCCCGGCGTATTTCTTCCAGTTGACCTCGGCGCGCGCCGGCAAACCGGTCAGGCCGAGTGCGCCGGCCGCGGCGGTACCCGCTAGCAGCGTGCGGCGCGAGATGGTGTGGTTGGCCAATTGAGTCCCTCCCTCTGATTCATTTTCTTTGGGAGGATACTAGCGGCCGTTCCACGCCTGCCTAGCCCTAATCGACGATCAGGGCCGCACCGCCGGCGTCTCCATCGGCAGGCCGCGCGCCCGCGACATCAGATAGAGCTCGAGTGCGACCAGTTCGGGCGAGCCGTAATCATAGGCCTGTGCGCGGACGCCGCTCATGCAGCTGCGCAGCCGCCGTTCCAGCGATCCCAGCGTCTGCCATTCCAGCCGGTAGAGCGGATAGCCGGTCGGCTGTCCTTGCGTGACCGGCGCGCCCGCCAGGCGCTTGTCGAAATTGTCGTCGTGGCAATTGGTGCATGCGAGGTTGAGCTGACCCTCGCGCTGCATGAAGAGGTTGCGGCCGTGCTCCACGAAGGGTTTTGCCTGCGGATCGTCGCCTGCGGTGATCGCGGCACCGCGCGATTGGTGGGCGACGAAGGCGGACAGCGCCAGGAGATCGCGGCTCTCGTAAGGCAAAGGCGTAGCCTGTTGATGATTGGTGCGGCAGAGATTGATGCGCTGGTCGAGCGTGACCGGGCGCGCCAGCGCCTTGTCGATGGCGGGATAGCGCGCCGCGACGCCCTTCATGCTGGTGCGCCCATCGCCATGGCAATCCGCGCAGGCCTTTTCGGCATCGCCGGTCTTCTTTCCCCATAGCGCCTCGCCGTCCAGCACGAACAGCATGCCCGGATTGGCCGTGTCGTCATCCTGCATCGCGCGCGTGTCGGGCCCCATGAACGAATAGCCGGACCGGCGCGCATCGGGCGGGATTTCACCGGCGAGCAGGGCAGGGGCCGCGGCGAACAATGCCGCCGCTGTTATCGCGCGCCAAACGCTCATTCGACAATGATCGATGCCGATGCGGTGGACGAATAGCCGTTGTCGCCGATCCATTCGAATTCGAACTTGCCGCTCTCCTTGGCGACTGTGAAGAACGACAAATATGGATTGGCCGCAATCGCCGGAAACAGATCGGCGCGAAAGATCTCGGCGCCGTTGTAGCGGCAGGTAAAGCTCGTGATGATGTCGCGCGGCACGAGCTTGCCGTCCGCGGTGTGGCGGAAGCCGGTTTCCATGATGTGCGAGGTCAGCGTGCGGATCTCGATGACGTCGCCGCGTCTGGCCTTGGCGGGAACGTTGATGAGCGCCGGCATCAGTTCATCTCCTCGGTGCAGGCGGCCAGCGTCACGACGATTTCGGCGGCAACCTGCCAGAACGTGTCGTCGGAGAGACGGGCGATCGCCACCACCTTCTGGGTGTCGGCGAGCCGGATCCGGGTCGAGACCTGGGGGCGGCCGGAGGAGGGGCCGAGATAGAAATTCGCGATGTTCGGCTGCGGGTTCTTCTCGTTGAAGACGTGGATGCTCTTGACGTGGTCGTCGGCCGTCATCGCGCTTGCGACGCTCACCGTCATCGGCACCGTATTGCCGTTCTCGACCAGTGGCGGAATGTCGAGCTTCACCCTGCCGGTGCGAAGTTGTGCTTCGCCGACGACATTGCGGATCGCGTTATTGAGCATCGCGGGCGTGGCTTGAAGTGGACGCAGGGTGACGATCGGGATCGTCCCGGCGGCAGTGATGCCTCCGGCAAAGCTAAGGAATTGTCGTCGCGTGGTTGGCATGAGCAGTCCTAGTCGCGAAGTGTTGCAAGAAAAGCCACGATGTCCTCGATCTCCGCAGTCGACAATATCGGCTTGCCGGCGAAGTTACGTCCGACGCGCACGAAGCCGTCGTTGCGAAAATAAGACGGCATGATGGTCTGTGTGTTGAAGCGCGATGCATCGACCAGTCGAAGCCGCAACTGGCTCGCCGTCCATCGGTTCCCGGCGCCGGTGAGGTCGGGCGCGAGGTCTCCCTGGAATCGCGTCTCCGGAAAAGGCCCGGAATGGCAGAGGATGCAGGTCGTCGTGCGCGCCAGCACCAGTGTGCGCCCGCGGGCGGCATCGCCGGGCGATCCCGTGAGCGAGGCTGGAATGCCGTCGCCGACGATCTTGTAAGGCACGAGCTCGTTCGCGCTCGCGGCGCAGGCAAGGCTGGCGGCTATCAGCGCTGCGCTATGGACGGATGCTCTAGCCAAAGGTATCCGCCGTGATGGTTTCAAACCAGCGCTCCGCGTCGGCGGCCTCGCGCGCCCGCAGCTCGCGCGGCG
>NZ_JALBHA010000184.1:0-10861 GCF_023006445.1 Bradyrhizobium sp. SHOUNA76 | reverse complement strand
CTCAGCAGTCGCGGTCGCAAAGGCGCGCGCCGGCACCACCGCGACGCGCGCGGTGCAGGAGGGCGTGCAGATGCATGGCGGCATGGGCATGACCGACCAGTTCGACATCGGCTTCTTCATGAAGCGCGCGCGGGTGTGCGAGGAATTGTTCGGCGACGCCAACTACCACACCGAGCAGCTGGCGCGCGCGCGGGGGTATTGAGCTCGTAGCCGGGATGAAGCGCGTAGCCCGGATGAGCGAAGCGATATCCGGGAATGCACGAGCGGCGCCCCCGCATGTCGCTTCGCTCATGCGGGCCACGGGACTGGATAAGACGCGCGAACTGCGCGCCTCACACGCGCCGTCGTCGCCCAGCTTGACCGGGCGACCCAGTATTCCAGAGACAGCAGGTGTTGAGTCGACGGGCCGCGGCGTACTGGATCGCCCGGTCAAGCCGGGCGATGACAGTTGAGGGTGTGTCTACGGCTATGACGCGAGCCCCGCTCGCAATGACGGCCGAGAGACCGCCTTACCTCATCGGCGGTGCATACTGCACGCCACCCGCGTTCCACAGCTGGTTCATGCCGCGCGGGATCTTCAGCTTCGACTTCTCGCCGATATTGCGCTCGTACATCTCGCCGTAATTGCCGACGTGGCGGATGATGCGGGCGGCCCAGTCCTTGGTGAGGCCGAGCTGCTCGCCGTAATTGCCTTCGGTGCCGACGAGGCGCATCACTTCGGGCTTCTTCGACTTCAGGGCCTCGTCGATATTTTCCGAGGTGACGCCGAGCTCTTCGGCGTTGATCATCGCGTACAGCGTCCACTTCACGATCATCATCCAGTCGTCGTCGCGCTGGCGCACCACCGGGGCGAGCGGCTCCTTGGAGATCATGTCCGGCAGGATCATGTTGTCGCCTGGCTTCGACAGGTTTATCCGCAGCGCGTAGAGCTGCGAGACGTCGGCGCTTAGCGTGTCGCACTTGCCGGTGTCGTAGGCCTTCACGACGTCGTTGAGGTTTTCGAACTTCACCTCGTCATACTTCATGTTGTTGGCGCGGAAGTAGTCGGCGACGTTGAGCGCCGTGGTGGTGCCGGCCTGGACGCAGACCTTGCTGCCGGTCAGGTCCAGCGAGGTCTCCTTGTTGCGCGAACGCGGCAGCATGAAGCCTGCGCCGTCGTAATAGGCGACCGCGGGGAAATAGAGGTCGTAGTCGAGCTCGCGCGCCATGCTCCAGGTCGAATTGCGCGAGAGGATGTCCACCTTGCGGCTCTGCAATTCCTTGAAGCGTTCGCTGGCATCGAGCGGGATGAACTTCGCCTTGCCCGGGTCGTTGAAGATCGCCGCGGCCACCGCGCGGCAGAAATCGACGTCGAAGCCGTTCCAGTTCTTGTTATCCTCGGAGTACGAGAAGCCCGGCAGGCCCTTGTTGACGCCGCACAGCACCTCGCCGCGGCGCACGGTGCGCTTCAGCGTACGGGTGTCGTAGAACTCGTAGATGATGGCCAGCACGGCGACCAGCACGGCGACCGCGAGCCCGATCAGCAGGCCGCCTCGAAAACTGCGCATCATGTTGCTCTCTCGAAAAATCGGGAAAAGGAGGGGGGCGAAGAAAGGGGATATTTAGAGTTCAGGCTTCTGCCGGATGACCACCTTGGTGCCAACAGGGACGCGGTCGTAGAGATCGGCGACGTCGTTGTTGACGAGACGGAAGCAGCCCGAAGACACCTTGGTGCCGATCGTGTCGGGACGGTTGGTGCCGTGGATGCGGTAGACCGTGGTGCCCAAATACATGGCGCGGGCCCCCAGCGGATTGCCGGGGCCGCCGGCCATGAAGCGCGGCAGATAGGGCTGGCGCTGGATCATCTCCGACGGCGGCGTCCAGTCCGGCCATTCCTTCTTGTTGGTGATGGTCACCAACCCCTGCCACTGGAAGCCATCGCGGCCGACGCCGATGCCGTAGCGGATTGCGCGCCCGCCCGGCTGCACCAGGTAGAGGTGCCGCTCGGCGGTCGAGACGATGATCGTGCCCGGCGGTTCGGTGGTGCGGAAATAGACGACCTGCTTCTGCCATTCCGGCTCGAGCTGGTAAGCCTCGTCGGCGACCAGGCCCGGCTCGTCGCCGCGGTCTGGCTGCTGGGCAGTGGCTTGCGGGACGCACAGAATAAGCCCCACCGCAGCCATGAACATCCCGGTCAGGCGACGAAAATCCGTCATCTCAAGCTCTCCCCGCTGCCACAGCGCAAATCATTCCAAAGGCATCAAACCTGAGGGGCAGGTTCATGGCAAGTTGATGGCGCGCCGCCCTGATATGTCACGAGAATGCCTATGGTTTTTTGACGGAGCGGGGCAATGCCACATACAGGGGATGGCGCGAAAAGCAGTGTGCTGGGCTCGATGCGCTCCCTCCCCCGCTTGCGGGGGAGGGTCGGGGAGAGGGTGCTTCCGCGATGGGACTTCCTCAGAGGAAAGAACCTCACCCGCCGCTGCGCGGCGACCTCTCCCGCAAGCGGGAGAGGCTCAGACCGAACTCGCGGCGAGATCAACCCGGACAACGGGCAATGGAAGCCAGTCAGATCTTGTTGCTCTCCGCCGCGATCCCCAGCCGCCGCACGATCTCCGTCCCCACGGCACGCGCCTCGAGCCTTGAGCCGATGCGCGGGCTGCGAAACCTCCGCCCCGAGTGAAGTCGGATCACGACGATGCAGTGCTCGTCCTCGGACCGGCCGCGACGCTCGACCGTGATCGTCTTCACGTCGAATCCTGCGATGTGGTCGGCGCGCAGGCTGCCGTCGCCCCACAGGCGTTCGACACGGATATCGCTCTCGCGGATGATCCAGAAGGCGCCAGTGACGAGGTTGGCATAACGATGCACGGCGAATGCGGCGATCGCGCCGAGCGGCAGCAGCAGGATGTCGACATGGCTGGGCGATAACCCACGCCAGAGCTTGTAGGCGTAGGGCAGGGCGCACAGCGCGACCGCGATCAGCGACACGATCCTGATGTCCCGCGCGGGAAACGGCTCGAGCGGATCGCCGAGATGCATCTCGGGATTGCTGGCATCGAGCGGATTGGCGGGATCCTCGACATTGGGAACGTCGAACTGCGCCGCGATCCGGGCCACGGTGTCGCGAACATGGGTGACATCGGAGATCGGCGGAGAGGTCAGGCGTTCCCCCGAAGCCAGCGTGAAAACGAGCTGAAAGCGGGCCTTCACCCGCTTGCTGCCGGGAACCTGTAACCCCGTGATGTCGTCTTTCGCGACGATCCGCGTACGGAGCTTCCCGAATGGACTTTGCCGCCCGATCAGGATCTCGTTCGGTGTGATGATCCACACCACCGCCGGGGCCACCATGATGCCGACGACGAAGCCTGCCCCCACGAGCAGCGCCACCACCGAGATGACGATTTCCAGGGTGTCGTGCGTGAACAGCCCCGGCGTGAAGCACAGCGCAACCGCGGCCGCGCAGGCGGCCACGATCAGCCGCTGCGCGATCGAGGAACCTTCACGGAGGCGAATGTCGGTGCTGGTGGTCGCGTCGTCCATTGCGGGCGGCTGATTTCGAGGCTTGCGAAACTCCACGGACGGGTCCGTGGAGTCAAGCAACAAGGACGAGACCTGAAATCTGCCGCGCGATTCCGATGCAGCGTCAGCTGCTGGCGTTCAGCAGCTTTGCCACGGTGCGGTCGATCTCGTCGTAGCGGCCCTCGCCGGCGTGCTGGAACACGATCTTGCCGGTCTGGTCGATGATGTACTGTGCCGGCCAATACTGGTTGCGGTAGGCGTTCCAGGTCTTCGAATCATTATCCTGTGCCACCGGATAGGTGATGCCGTGACGCTTCAGCGCGGCCTGCACGTTCGAGGCCGAGCGCTCGAACGGGAATTCCGGCGTGTGCACGCCGACCACGACGAGGCCCTTGTCCCTGTACTTGGCGTAGAGCTCGGTGACGTGCGGCAGCGTGTTGACGCAGTTGACGCAGCCATAGGTCCAGAAGTCGACCAGCACCACCTTGCCGCGCAGGTCGGCGATGCCGAGCGGCTTGGAGTTGAACCAATTGTTGATGCCGGTGAAATCAGGCGCGGCCTGCTGGCTCGCGGCGGCGGTGACGACAGGCGTCGCGCGCACGGCCTCGTCGCAGATGCCAGGGATGACGGCGCCGGTCACGGCCATGCCGATCAGCGCGGCGCCCACTGTGAGCAGTTTGACGGTCATGGACGAGTCCTCCGGTTGAGATGCGCGATGATCACAGGCCGATCTGGCCGGTCGGGTAGAAGCCGGTGAGCCACGCCACGATCAGCGTGTCGTATTGGAAATAGGCGGCGACCGCGAAGCCGATCACGACGACGCCAAAACCCTGCTGCAGGCGCGGCGAGATCCGTGAAAGGCTGCGCACGCGTGTGGTCGCGGCCTGGCCGCCATAGGCTATTCCCAGCATCGGGATCGCCGCGCCGATGGCGTAGGCGAGCAGTAGCGTGCCGGCCCAGGTCAGGTTCTTCGAGGTCGCAACCAGCGTCAGGATCGAGCCGAGCACCGGGCCGGCGCAGGGCGTCCAGACCAGGCCGAGCGTGGTACCGAGGATGAGCCCGCCGAGCGCGCCCTCGCGCTGCGCGGCGCTGGAATTGCCGAGATCGAGCCAGCCATTGAGCCGCATCGACAGCCATTCGAACGGCGTCGGCCACAGCATCAACAGGCCGAAGCCGAGCAGCAGGATCGAGGCCGCCTCGCGCAGCACGTTCGGATCGAAATCGAACAGCCGCGTGATCGCTCCGAGTAGCAGCGCGGTCGCCGAGAACGAGATGACGAAGCCGAGCGCGATCATCGCAGGGCGCAGATGCCCCACGCGGCCGATCGAGGCGCCAAGCAGGATCGGCAGCATCGGCAGCGTGCAGGGCGCGGCGATGGTGAGAATGCCGGCGAGGAGAGCGAAGACAAGTTCGAGCATGGCGCACTCGTGAAGGAGGTCACGAGGGCAGTTCGGAATGGATGCAGGGCGCGTTACGCAGCGTCACGCCTTCGTGACGGGGGCTGGTTCTGCGGGACGCAGCTCCGAGCTGAGCGGGAAGTGCGCTCCCTCCCCCGCTTGCGGGGGAGGGCCGGGGAGAGGGTATCTCCTCGACGGGGCAATCCCCCAGAGGAAAGAACCTCACCCGCCGCACTCTGCGAGTGCGTCGGCCTCTCCCACAAGCGGGAGAGGCGGGAGCCCGCGGCAACCGCTCAGCCCAAACACAAAACAACCCGGAGGGGGGCATCCCGTCCGGGTCGCTGGAGTTCTTGGGAGGTTTAACTAAACCGTATGGCCGCTTTATAGGGGGGAAGTTTTTCCGCCTGATGTTGTGCTTTGTTTCAATTGTTTCGTCGGTGGTAACACTTCCGTGTCCGGGAGAGCGCCCGACATCGGGCCCATCCCTTTGAAATCGTTGACGTCAGGCGGCGAAACGCTCGACGCCACAGCCCTTAAGCAATTCGGCCAGCTGCTTGCGGGCATAGAACATCCGCGTCTTCACGGTGCTCTGGGGGATGCCGATGATCTGCCCGACCTCCTCCACCGACTTCTCGTGGTAGTAGACGAGGTTGATGATCTCGCGATGTGCGGGCGACAGCTTCTGCACGCAGGCACGCAGGATGGCGCTGGTGTCGCTGCGGTCGAGCGATGTCTCGGGCGTCTCCGCATCGTCGGGAATCTGGCGCACGTCTTCCTGGTCGATGTCCTCGAAGCGCCGCTGGCGCATCGCGGTCAGGGCCTTGAAGCGGGCGATCGAGAGCAGCCAGGTCGAAACCTGCGAGCGGCCCTGGAATTGGCCGGCGGTCCGCCACACGTCCAAAAACACCTGGCTGACGAGGTCTTCCGCCGCGGTGGCGTCACGCACGATGCGCAGGATGAAGCGGTACACCCGCACATTATGCCGGCAATAAAGGATATGCATCGACGTCCGGTTGCCGCCGGCAATGCTTTCGAGAAGCATGTCGTCCGAAGTCGCCTGAGCGGCGATGATGCTCTGGCTGGCCTGGGCGTTGATGGCGATGACGTTCCGCATTGACTTGGCTCCCCGTAGCGCCGCAACCGAGCGGCGTTTCCTTGGACCAAAGTGTTAATGAGCCAACGTTTCGGGACGTCTGCACGAAAAGGGGAAAATGGTTTCGTGCGCCGCCAAATTGTTTCGTCCGACGCGGGGCGACGAAACATTCGGAGCAAAAAGTCGTGGAATTTCAATGTACGGAAAATACGGGGGACGGCGTCTCGGCAAGGTAGGAACGAATTTCCGGGCCTTGCGTTTGGTCGCGCCGCACCCACCGTCGCCGGGAGCGCGCGTAGCCAAAACGACGATCTCGTAGGGCGGGGCAAAGGCGCGAAGCGCTGTGCCCACGATCTTTCGCAAATATGGAGAGATTGGTGGGCACGCTCCGCTTTGCCCACCCTACGGCACCTCGCCCGTGGCTAGCCCTACGCCTTCTCGCCCGCCGGCGAGAACAGATAGCCGCCGCCGCGGATGGTGCGGATCACGGCGGGCTTGGCCGGATCGGGCTCGATCTTGCGCCGGATGCGCATGATGCGCAGATCGACGGCGCGGTCGAAGGCTTCGGCGTCGCGCGCATTGGCCAATTCCAACAGGCGCTCCCGCGACAGCACGCGCTTCGGATTGGCCGCGAACACCTTGAGCAGTCCGAACTCGGATGCCGTCAACGGATGCTCGTTGCCCTCGTCGTCGCGCAGGGCCTGGGCTTCGAGATCGAGCCATTTGGTGCCGAATCGCACGAGCTGGTCCTTGTCGGATTTCGCCGCCGCCGCATCAGGCACTGCCGCCTTGGCCGGCACGCTCCGCCGCAGCACCGAGCGGATGCGCGCCATCAGCTCGCGCAGCTCGCAGGGCTTTGCCACGTAGTCGTCGGCGCCGAGCTCGAGCCCCACCACACGATCGATCGGGCTTGCGGTCGCCGTCAGCATGATGACGGGCACGTTGATGCGGCTCTTGAGGTCACGGATGATCGAGAGGCCGTCCTCCTCGGGCATGTTGAGGTCGAGCACGACGAGGTCGGGCATGCTGCCGTCGATCGCGGCGCGCAACGACTTGCCGCCGTCGCACAGCGTCACGGTGAAGCCGTGCATCTTGAGATAATCGCCGACCATCTCCCGGGCCGGGGCTTCATCGTCGACGATCATGATGTGCGGGCTTTGGGTCATGGTCTCTGGATCACGGCAATTCGGTCGCGGGGAGGGTGATGGTGAAGGTCGAGCCCTTGCCGGGGCCGCCGCTGTCGGCGGTCACCTCGCCGCCATGCATGTCGACGATACGCTTGACGATGGACAGGCCAAGTCCCGTCGAGCTCTCGCCGGCGGTCGGTTTTGCCGACAGCCGCTGGAACCGGCCGAACAGGCGGCCGAGATCCTCCGGGGACAGGCCGGCGCCCTCGTCGCTGACGCGGACGACGGTGTCGCCGCCCTCGTGGCTGACGGCGACGTCGATCTTGCCGCCGATGGGCGAATATTTGATGGCGTTGCTGATGAGATTGTCGATCGCCTCGCGGATGCGGTCGGTGTCGCACATGGTGACGATGTTGGCCGGCGCGGTGACGCTGATCGCCTGCTGCTTGTTGACGGCGAGCGGCTGGTTGGCCTCGGCGACCTCCTTGACCAGGGCCGCGACGTCGACCGGTTCGCGGCGGATGGTGATGTCGAAAGCATCGGCCATCGCGTCCGAGATCAGATGGTCGACCATCGTGGTCAGCCGCTTTGTGGCGTCGCGGATGTGATCGACCTGGGCGACGACGCCGCTTTCCGACGCGCCGGTCGAGATCAGCTCCTTCAGCATCTCGGTGCGGCCGAGGATGACGCCGAGCGGGTTCTTCAGATCGTGCGCGACGGTGCCCAAAATCTCGTTCTTGAAGCCGTTGGCGCGCTGCAGCCGCAGCCATTGCGCCGAGAGGCGGCGGTTGGCCTGCATCAGGGCGCGGGTGCGCTGGGCGACGCGGTCCTCCAGCTGCGTGTTGGCGTCCTGGAGCTGCTGGTAGAGGATGACGTTGTCGAACGCGATCGAGAGCCTGGAGGAGAAGATCTCGACCAGCGAGCGGTCGGTCTCGGACAGCTCGCGCTCGGCCTGCAGCAGCACCACCACCTCACGGCCGCTTCCGGTGCGCAGATAGATCACGCTGCGATGGTCGGCGAATTCGTTCTTGCGGCGCTGGAACGCGGCCTCCACCATCGAGCGCAGATCGGGATCGAGCGCCTTCGACGTGGTGGTGCCGATGAAGCGGCTGTAGCAGCCGCTGCCGGCGAGCACCGAGAGCTCGGGGTCGATGCCGCCATTGTCGCGCAAGACCAGTATACCGGCGCAGTCGACGTTGAGCAGCGAGGCAAGCTGGGTCAGCACGCCCTCGGCGAGCCGCTGCATCGACTTGAAGTCGTACAGCGTGGAAGCCGCGTCGATGATGATCTCGAGCCCGCGCCGCGTCTGCACCATGCGCTCGAGCTGCTGATAGGAGCGCAGCGCCGCGGTCAGCGAGGTGAACAGCTTGTCGGCGGTCAGCTCGGTCTTGGCCTTGTAGTCGTTGATGTCGTACTGCACGATCACGCGCCGCTCCGGCGCCTGGCCGGGCTGTCCGGTGCGCAGGATGATGCGCACGGTCTCGTTCCGGATCTCGTTGCGGATGAACTCGACCAGCTCGAGGCCGGCGACGTCGGTCTCCATGATGACGTCGAGCAGCACGGCGGCAATGTCGCCGTGCTCGGCCATCAGCTTGCGGCCTTCCGCCGCGGAATAGGCCGAGAGGATCTCGAGGCCCTGGCCGTTGAGGCTGTAGTCGGACAGCGCGAAACGGGTGCCGTCATGCACGGCCGGATCATCGTCGATGACGGCGATCTTCCATTTCCGGGCGTTGCTATCCTCCGACGCGGTACCGGTATCGTCGATCAGGTGGAGGACATCGTCCTGTTCGGCCATTGAGAAGTCCCGTCACTTTCTGTGCTTTGCGCGCCGCCCTTGGCGACCCGGGGCATGATAATGCGAAAAGTGGTGCCTTGTCCCAGCTTGGATTCCAGCATCATGCGCCCGCCGAGCTGCTGGGTGACGAGGTTATAGACGATATGCAGGCCAAGTCCCGTGCCGCCTTCATTGCGCCGGGTGGTAAAGAAAGGGTCAAAGGCCTGGCGCTGCACGTCGGGGGTCATGCCGGCCCCGTCATCGGTGAAGATGAGCTCGATGTCGTCGGCCCCGCGCGGCCGCGCCGAGATCGTGATCGTGCCGGCGCGCCCGTCGGCGAAGGCGTGGTTGGCGGCGTTGAGGAACAGGTTGGTCAGGATCTGGCCATAGGAGCCCGGATAGCCGTCGAGCAGCAGCCCCTCGGGCACGTCGACTTGGAGCGTGGTCGGCGAGCGCTTCAGCACCGGGCGCAGGCTGGCGATGATCTGGTCGGTGGCCTCGCTGAGCGAGAATTGCCGCCGCTCGGCATGGGAGCGGTCCACCGCGACCTGCTTGAACGACTGGATCAGCTCGCCGGCGCGCTGGAGATTGGCGACCAGCTGCTGGGAGGCGTCGCGCGAGGACTGCACGAACTCTTCCAGCTGCGAGCGGCGCAGGCCGCCCTCACCCTTGAGCTGGGCTTCGAAGATTTCGGTGCGTCGGGCGAAGCTGGAGGCAACGGTCAGGCTGATGCCGATCGGGTTGTTGACCTCGTGCGCGACGCCGGCAACGAGGCCGCCGAGCGCCGCCAGCCGTTCGGCGTCGATCAGATTCTGCTGCGCGGCATTGAGCTCGAGCAGCGCGCTCTCGGCCTTCTCCTTGGACGCGCGCAGCTCGTCCTCGGTCTGGCGCTTGGCGATCGCGTTCTCTCGGAACACCTCGACCGCGCGCGCCATGGCCCCGACCTCGTCACGTGCCTTGGTGCCTTGCACCTCGCGGTCGAGGTCGCCGAGCGTGATCGCGCGCATCGCGGCCATGATCTGCTGCAGCGGCAGGCGGATCGACAGCGCGATCATCACGCCGGCGGTGAGGATGATGCCGAGGAAGACCACCGCGATCGAGAGCACCCGCCTGGAAATGGCGGCCAGCGTGCGGTCGAACGTCTCCTGCGCCTTCTGCTCGCGCTTGCGCATCTTGGTCGAGAGATCGTCGATGGCCCCGATCGCCTCGGCCTGGCTGGCGTCGATGGTGTTGCGGAGCAGCTCGGTGCGGCTCGCAAGCTGCTCGGAGAGCTTTGCAAAGCCCTCGCGCAGCGAGGCGGTGCGGGCTCCAAGCCGCCGCAAGGCCATCTTCTGCAGGTCGTTGTCGGCGAGATCGATCATCACGGGGATGGTCTTCTCGATCGTCTCGGTGTTGCGCCGCGCGTCGTCGGCCGCGCCCGATGACAGCGACAGATAATAGGAATTGGCCGCCACCAGCATCGCGGTGAAGGCCTCGCGGGATTTCCCCAGCGAGGGCCAGATCAGCGCGTCGCGATGGCCGGTGGCGCCTTCGATGATGGAGTAGAGGCCCGCCATGTCCCTGGCCGGGCCCTGCACCTGCTCCTCATAAGTTTTCGCGATGGTGGCCTGCACGCTGCGCAGCTCGCCGAAGCCGTTGAGGAAACGGTCGGTGGTGCGCTCCAGCTCCTCGACCGAGCCGGACAGCATCGGGTCCTTGGCGGCGCGGTTGGACAGCGTGCCCAGCACCGCCTCGCGCAGCAGCAGGATCTCGGCGAACAGGTCCGGGCTCGGCTGGTTGATGTAGCGGTGGATCAGATTGTGCAGGCGTCCGGTCTCGCTTTCGAGCAGCGCCAGGATGCGGTCGGACTCGCGCACCTGGCGCACGTCGCCCCAGGCCGAGCCCAGCACCTGCGCGCCGTTCCAGATCATCGCCACCAGCACCACCACCACGGCGGAATTCAGTGCCGCGATCGACAGGATGCGCC
>NZ_JALBHA010000183.1:0-10901 GCF_023006445.1 Bradyrhizobium sp. SHOUNA76 | reverse complement strand
ATGCGCTCGATCAGGTGCGGGGCCTGCGCGAGGTCGCCTCGGGCCGCCTGCGCATCAATGCGCCGCCGCCGGCGGTCGATCTCGTGCTGGCACCGATGGTCGGGCCGTTTCTTAGCGCGCATCCGCAGGTCGATTTCGACATCGTCTCGGAAAGCGGCTTCGTCGACATCGTCAGTGCCGGCTTCGATGCCGGCGTGCGCTATGGCGAACATCTCGCGCAGGACATGGTGGCGATCCCGCTGAGTGGACCGCAGAGCTATGTGGTGGTCGCTTCGCCCGATTATGTCGCGCGCCGCGCCAAGCCGCTTCATCCGAAGGATCTGCTCGATCATGATTGCATCCGCGCGCGCTATTCGAGCGGCGTCATGCACGATTGGGAGTTCGAGAAGGCCGGCCAGGTCGTGAAGGTCGATCCGCCCGCAAAACTGATCTCGACCAACATGAACCTTGCGATGCGCGCCGCGCTCGACGGCGTCGGCATCTGGGCGACGCTCGATGGCTATGTCGGCGATGCCGTGAAGTCCGGCACGCTGGTCAGCTTGATGGAAGATTGGTGCGAACCGTTCCCGGGCCCGTTCCTGTACTACCCGAGCCGACGCCAGACGCCGCCCGCGCTGCGCGCCTTCATCGATTTCGTCGCCGACTGGCGCAAGCGCGAAACGCGCAGATAGGAGCCCCTCATGGTGAGGAGGCGCGAAGCGCCGTCTCGAACCATGCAGGCCCGGCTCTCGCCCGGGGCCATCCTTCGAGACGCGCTTCGCGGCTCCTCAGGATGAGGTCGGAGGGCTTGTCACGCAGCCGGATAGTCTTCAGAGCATGCTCGGCAGCACGCGGTCCGGCGGCTTGTGCGCGTCGAGGAAGGTGCGGATGTTGATGATCACCTTCTCGCCCATCTCGACGCGGCCTTCGATCGTGGCCGAGCCCATGTGCGGCAGCAGCGTCACCTTGCCGGCCTTGGCGAGCCGCACCAGTTTTGGATTGACCGCGGGCTCGTGCTCGTAGACGTCGAGCCCGGCGCCGCCGATCTCGCCGCCTTCGATCAGCTTGATCAGCGTGTCCTCGTCGGTGACCTCGCCGCGCGCGGTGTTGACGATGTAGGCGTCTTTCCGGATCAGCTTCAGCCTGCGCGCCGAGAGCAAATGATAGGTCGCCGGCGTATGCGGGCAGTTCACCGAGATGATGTCCATCCGCGCCAGCATCTGGTCGAGGCTTTCCCAATAGGTCGCGCCAAGCTCTTCGGCGATCTTTGGCGCCACGGGACGGCGGTTGTGATAGTGGATCTGCAGGCCGAAGGCGCGGGCGCGGCGCGCGACCGCCTGGCCGATGCGGCCCATGCCGATGATGCCGAGCCGCTTGCCGCCGATGCGGTGGCCGAGCATCCAGGTCGGCGACCAGCCCGGCCAGGGTTTTCCTTCGGTCAGGATCGAGGCGCCTTCGATCATCCGCCTGGGCACGGCGAGGATCAGCGCCATGGTCATGTCGGCGGTGTCCTCGGTCAGGACTTTCGGCGTGTTGGTGACGGTGATGCCGCGGGCGTGCGCGGCCTCGACGTCGATATTGTCGACGCCGTTGCCGAAATTGGCGATCAGCCGCAGCTTGCAGTCGGGCTGGTTGATGATGTCGGCGCTGATATGGTCGGTGACGGTCGGAACCAGCACGTCGGCGGTGCGCGCGGCTTCCGCGATCTGGTCGGCGGACATCGGCGTGTCCTCGAGATTGATCCGCGCGTCGAACAATTCGCGCATCCGCGTCTCGATCGAATCCGGCAGCTTGCGCGTCACCACGACGAGGGGCTTTTTCTTCACCGACATGTCCTGCTCTCATGAGGCGTCGCGGGCCGCCTCTGTCGCCAAAGGCCGGCCGTTGAGGCCTCATTAACCCGGTTGTTCGACACTGCCCTTGCCGTGTCCGTCCCCGGCGTTTCCTCCAAGCTCTCCCGAGATTTCCGGCCGGAAAATCGGGGCAAACTGGTTGTTCAAGTGCCCGTCCTCTCTAGCAGAAGGCCGGGCCAAGACAAGAACCACGGGGCAGGCTTGGGGAACACCCGCGTGGGGCGGTTCGGGATCGACGCGGCAGGTTTGGAATTTTGGGGTGAGGGTCCGGCAAGGCCGGGTCCTCGACAGGAGACGAGTTGATGGCGTTGGGGCGTTTTTGTTCGGTGATGGCGCTTGTCTGCACCTGGTGGAGCGCCTCGGTCGGCCCCTCGCAATCGGCCAAGGACAACACCCCGCAGACCACCAGCGGCCTGCCTGTGCCGCGTTACGTCAGCCTCAAATCGGATCACGTCAACGTTCGCGCCGGCCCGACCAAGGACAATGACGTGGCCTGGGTTTACACCCGTGCCGGCCTGCCGGTCGAAATCACCGCCGAGTTCGAGAATTGGCGCCGGGTGCGCGATTCCGAGGGCGCCGAGGGCTGGGTCTATCACTCGCTGCTGTCGGGCCGCCGCACCGCGGTCGTCACCATGAAGCACAAGGACGATCTCGCCCCGATCTACGATCGTGCCGATCTCGACAGCGCCGTTGCCGCAAAGCTCCAGGCCGGCGTCGTCACCCAGGTGAAGAAGTGCACTGCAAACTGGTGCCGCGTCACCGGCAACGGCTTCGACGGCTGGATCCAGCAGGAGCGCCTCTGGGGCGTGTATTCGGACGAGCAGGTGAATTGACGCCGGAGGCGGGCGAACGTTGCCCAACGTCATGCCCGGGCTTGTCCCGGGCATCCACGCGCTTCTCGCCTGGTCCAAAACGTGAATGGCCGGGACAAGCCCGGCCATGACGATCTTCTCAGCCTAGAAAAATCTCAGCGCTTCTTGCGCAGGCGCACGACCATGTCGATGCGCGCGATCTCGTAACCCTCGGGCACCTCCGGCATCTTGGACAGCGCCAGATGCGGGTCCTCGATGTCGACCAGCTCATGGCTGTTCTCGAGGTAGTAGTGATGGTGGGTGGTGACGTTGGTGTCGAAATAGGTCTTGGTGCCGTCGACGCTGACCTGGCGGAGCAGGCCGGCATCGGTGAGCTGATTCAGCGTGTTGTAGACGGTCGCCAACGACACTGGAACCTTGGCCAGTGTCGCTTCCTCGTAGAGCATTTCAGCCGTGAGGTGCCGTGCGCCCTTGCCGAACAACAGCCAGCCGAGCGCCATGCGTTGGCGCGTCGGACGCAGCCCAGCGGACTGGAGCATTTCGTTGACGTCGTGCCAGGGGCAGCCGGTCAAAGCCGGGTGGCGGCCGGACAGCAGGGCTGCCGAATGGACGTCGTCGTCGTGACGGGGCGCTGTATTCTCGCTCATTTCCAGATTTCGGGCACGCGTGAACAATATCTATCTGCAATATAAGAACAGAAAGATGCAGATGCAAGTTTCTCGCAACTAGAGGGGTTCTAATCAGACTTGGAACCGGGCCGGGATCGCGCCATTTTACCTTGATGGATGCGCTTTGCCACCCGAAATGGCCTGTGTTAGAGAGCGCGCGGTTCCGCTTAGCCGATTTTGGCGCAGCCGGGGCATGGAGGCCCGGTCGGCAGTCCATCCGGGGCATGCGGGAGCCTCGCCTGACTGTGGCAATGGCGTTGCTCTCCAACCGAGACGGGGCCCATTTTCGCCAAAAAACGTCGCTCAATCGGAATTCAAACAGAGGCTCGGGCATGCTGAACAGGCGCAACGGTTACGAATACGAAGATCTGCTGGCCTGTGCCCGCGGCGAGATGTTCGGCCCGGGCAATGCCCAGCTGCCGCTGCCGCCGATGCTGATGTTCGATCGCATCACGGAAATCAGCGAGACCGGCGGGGAGTTTGGCAAGGGCGTGGTGCGCGCCGAGCTCGACGTGAAGCCCGACCTCTGGTTCTTCGGCTGCCATTTCAAGAACGATCCGGTGATGCCCGGCTGCCTCGGCCTCGACGCGCTGTGGCAAATGGTCGGCTTTTATCTGGGCTGGACCGGGGGCGAAGGTCGTGGGCGCGCGCTTGGTCTGAACGAATTAAAGTTCAGCGGCCAGGTGCTGCCGGAGGCACGCAAGGTTGTGTACAACGTCGATATCAAGCGCGTGATGCGTTCAAAGCTGGTGCTCGGGATCGCCGACGGATGGCTTTCGGTCGATGACCAGATTATCTATCGCGCGAAGGATCTGAAGGTCGGCCTGTTCAAGCAGGGCACGAGCCTGGGCTGAGCGCATCACCAAGAAGACAACGATTTAAGGCGAGGCTGTCATGAGGCGGGTTGTGGTCACCGGGATGGGCATCGTCTCGTCGATCGGAAACAACACCCAGGAAGTGCTTGCGAGCCTTCACGAGGCGAAGTCGGGCATTTCTCGGGCTGAGAAACATGCCGAGCTCGGCTTTCGTTCGCAGGTCGCCGGCGCGCCGACGCTCGATCCTGCGACGGTGGTCGACCGCCGCGCGATGCGTTTCCTCGGCCAGGGCGCGGCCTGGAATCACGTCGCGATGGAGCAGGCGATTCAGGACGCGGGCCTGTCGCCTGACGAAGTCTCCAACATCCGCACCGGCATCATCATGGGCTCCGGCGGCCCGTCCGCCCGCACCATCGTCGAAGCCGCCGACATCACCCGCACCAAGGGACCAAAGCGCGTCGGACCCTTTGCAGTGCCGAAGGCGATGTCGTCCACGGCCTCCGCGACGCTTGCGACCTGGTTCAAGATCAAGGGCGTGAACTACTCGATCTCCTCGGCCTGCGCGACGTCGAATCATTGCGTCGGCAATGCCTATGAGACGATCCAGATCGGCAAGCAGGACATCATCTTCGCCGGTGGCTGCGAAGAATTGGACTGGTCGCTGTCGGTGCTGTTCGACGCCATGGGCGCGATGTCCTCGAAGTACAATGACACGCCTGCCACGGCCTCGCGCCCCTACGACGTCAACCGCGACGGCTTCGTCATCGCCGGCGGCGCCGGCGTGCTGGTGCTGGAAGAGCTCGCGCATGCCAAGGCGCGCGGCGCCCGCATCTACGGCGAGATCGTCGGTTACGGCGCGACTTCGGACGGCTACGACATGGTCGCGCCATCAGGTGAAGGCGCCGAGCGCTGCATGCGCATGGCGATGTCGACGGTGAAGACCAAGGTGGACTACATCAATCCCCACGCGACCTCGACGCCGGCCGGCGATCCCCCGGAGATCGAGGCGCTGCGAAAGGTGTTCGGCACCGGCGAGAAGTGCCCGCCGATCTCGGCCACCAAGGCGCTGACCGGCCACTCGCTGGGCGCCACCGGCGTGCAGGAGGCGATCTACTCGCTGCTGATGATGAACAACGGCTTCATCTGCGAAAGCGCGCACATCCAGGAGCTCGATCCTGTTTTCGCCGACATGCCGATCGTGCGCAAGCGCATCGACAACGTCAAGATCGGCACCGTGCTGTCGAACTCCTTCGGCTTCGGCGGCACCAACGCCACGCTGGTGTTCAGCCGGCTGGATGCGTGACGTCGTTACCGACTGATGATTGTTTCGTCATGGCCGGGCAAAAGCGCGAAGCGCGTCTTCGCGCCAGATGTCCCGGCCATCGACGTCTTAGCTTCTGGCTGCGAAGGGCGTGGATGCCCGGGACAAGCCCGGGCATGACGAAGAGCGGAGACTAGCAGGCAATGGAAGGTTTGATGAAAGGCAAGCGCGGTCTGATCATGGGCATCGCCAATGATCATTCGATCGCCTGGGGCATGGCGAAGACGCTGCATGCCCACGGTGCCGAGCTCGCCTTCACCTTCCAGGGCGAGGCCCTGGGCAAGCGCGTCAAGCCGCTGGCCGAGCAGCTCGGGGTCGATCTGGTGCTGCCTTGCGACGTCGAGGATATCGCCAGCGTCGATGCCACCTTCGATGTGCTGCGCGAAAAGTGGGGCCGGCTCGACTTCGTGATCCACGCCATCGGCTTTGCCGACAAGAACGAGCTGAAGGGCCGCTACGCCGACACCAGCCGCGAGAACTTTTCGCGCACCATGGTGATCTCCTGCTTCTCGTTCACGGAAATCGCAAAGCGCGCCGCAGAGCTGATGACGGAGGGCGGCAGCATGATCACGCTGACCTTCGGCGCCTCGGAGCGCGCGATGCCGAACTACAACGTGATGGGCGTGGCCAAGGCGGCGCTGGAAGCCTCCGTGCGCTATCTCGCCTCCGATTTCGGACCACGCGGCATCCGTGTCAACGCCATCTCCGCAGGCCCCATCCGCACGCTCGCCGGCTCGGGCATCGGCGAGGCGCGTGCGATGTTCGCTTACATGCAGAAGCATTCGCCGCTCCGCCGCGGTGTCACGCTCGACGAGCTCGGCGGCTCGGCGCTGTATCTGCTGTCGGATCTGTCCGGCGGCGTGACCGGCGAGATCCACTATGTCGATTCCGGCTACAACATCGTCCTGATGCCGAGGCCGGACGATCTGAAGGCGGAATGAAGCGTTCGCAGTTTCCGTAGGGTGGGCAAAGGAGCGTAAGCGACGTGCCCACCGTCTCTTAATAATTGCAGATGGTGGGCACGGCGAAGGCGCCTTTGCCCATCCTACGAGAGCTGCCTCACCCTGCCGCGATCTTCTCCGCGCGCTGGAATGCCGGCCGCGCCATGCAGCGCGCGAGATAGGCGTCGAACGCCGGGCGCGACGGCACCATCTTGAACAGACGCACCGCGAAATTCAGGCCCGAGCCGATCGTGATGTCGGCGGCCGAAAATTCTTCGCCGAGAATCCAGGGCCCCTTCTCGAGCGCGGCCTCCAGCACGTCGAACACCTGCGTCGCGCTGCCCCAGGCGGCGGTCGAGGTCGGGATTTCGATCTTGGTGAAGATCTGGATGATGGCGGGCTCGATGCAGCCCGGCGAAAAGAAGAGCCATTGCAGATAGCGCGCACGGCGCGGATCGGTCACCCCAGGCGCAAGCTTCGTCTCGGGATAGCGATCGGCAATGTAGGCGCAGATGGCGGCGGCTTCGCCGAGTGCCGCGTCGCCGTCGCTGAGCGCCGGCACCTTCCCCATCGGGTTGACCTTGAGGAAATCCGGCGCCTTCTGCGCGCCGGTCGAGATGTCGGTCAGCACGCGCTCATAGGCAAGGCCGCTCTCTTCCATCAACCAGAGTGTCGTGAACGAGCGCGAGCGGGGCGACCAATAGAGCTTGATCATGGCGGGGAACCTTTCATCGGCGGGAAGGCCAACAGCGTGCAGGGTAGAAGCCAACCAGCATAAACGACATGTGGGTCAATGTTGTTTGGTATCGCTTAGGCGCACTGCTGGTCGAAGTCCAAGCAAGAGCGGCAACGTCTTATCGAGGCTTTCCGTCAGCATGGCGCGTACGTCGTCGCGCAGTGCGGGATTGGCGGCGGCATCTTCAGGGCGCGTTGGGAACGATTCTGCGGGTAATTCGCGATAGGGGCCGCCGATTTGTTTGCCCAGAAGCCTCTGCACCGCCAGGGAATGATGCATGTTGATCAGCGCAGAGCTCTGTCTAACAACGGAATAGTCGCGCCCGTCAAAGATGCGGATAAACGCCAGGGCGTAGAGATAGATGCGACGCCCGAGCACCACATCCTGGTTGAGGATGCCGAAGCCGCGGACCGTGTAGTTGGATGACCCGATAGGGCTGATTGAATTGAGGATCTGGATATAGTGCCGGCAATTCGTTCCTTTCGCGACCTGGCGCATGTATTCGGCCAGTTCCGCGTTGAGATCGCGGAACAGCCTGTCCTTCAATGTGTCCTTGGACTCATCGCGGGGAGGAAATTTCGTAGGGTTGTAGGGGATTCTCAGGACGGACATGCCGGCAGGGATCGCGGCGCGAGTCCGCGCGAAGATTAGATCGTTGAGTCCCCAGCCTGGGATCGGGACCACCATCTTCTTGTTCTGAAATACGGTCAAGCCGGTCGTCAGCACGGTGAACTCGTCGCCGGTAGTGACCACGACACCGACGTCGCACGAGCCGCCGACCACGGGGGCGGGCTTGCCCGTTGCTTCCCGCCGAGTAGTCGTCTTGCTGTTGGCTTGCTTGACGGATGGTCCTGCCGTCTCCGTCCCTGGTGGTCCTGATTTGGTCTGCGCCCAAGCAGATATCGAAAAGCACCACACGACAGCCGCAACGACGACCAGCCGGGGCATAACGTTGAACGGAGTCCGGCCGCAGGAAGCGGCCGAGCAATAGCCTTTGTCGTGTCCCGTCGGCAAATGCGCTTACTCGCCCTTGATGTACGCGGGTAGATACTTGTCCAGCTGGGCCGTGAGCAGGCTGCGTGTGCTGTCACGCAGCAATGCACTGTTGGTCACCTGTTCAGGAGTCTTGGGAAACTCGAGATTGTTGAGGATCTGCATATTGTCGTTCTTGTTGGAAAAACTCGAAGCAATCGCATCTCCGAAGCTCCGGGTAGGCGCTCGATGGATGTCGAAAGTTCGTCCGTCAAAAACGTTGATACGGAAATAGGCAACCACGACGCCGCGCCCGAAAGGGCTCGCCCAATTCTTGTAGACCCCGAGGCCTTCGATTGATTGGTTGGTGCCATCAACCGAAACGCGGGCTTTGGTGGCTACGACGTAGCGTTCGCAATTTGCACCGTCGACGATCTGCCGCACCAGGACCGTCAGGTCGTCACGGTCATTGCGGAACAGTTTCGCTTCCGGATGATAGTATGGCTTGAAGGCTCCCTTTGCGTAAGCGATCTTTCGGACAGCCGTGCCGGGAGCCGCGGCGCGAACCCTCGCGACGAATAGATCATCGATACCCCACGTCTCGATCGGCGCCTCCATGTACTCGTTGCCGAACATCGTGAGGCCGACATGTTGCACCGAGAACTGGTCTCCGATCGCGGAAATGACGCCGATCTGACAGGGGCCGCTCGCAGCCGCGACCGGTTGTTGTGCAGTCGGTTTGGCCTTCGGCGTCGCCTTCTTGACTGCCGGCTTGGCCGGCGCCGCCGTCTGAGCGGGAGGCGCGGCGGGTGTTGGAGGAGTTTGCGCGACTGCCGAGGTCCAAATGGACAGGAGCGCGATCAGCGAGACAGCAATGCGAACCATGAATTCCGGGAGATCAGAGGCAGGAGGTCATCGGCTTCGCCACAATAGGGTGGGAGTGTGACAACCGCAAGCTGCACCCGGAGGTCGGCGTCTATCCGGTTGGCCGTCGCCGCTTCCACCGATAATACTTCATCACGAACCCGTTCGACGGCTCGACCGCTTCCTGCTCGAACACAAAACCTTCGCGCTCGTACCAGCGCCAGGCTTTTTCGTTCTCGCGCACGCAGCGCAGATGCATCTCGTCGGGCATTTGCGTGCGCGTGAAGGCGAGCAATGTCCGTCCGAGGGACCGGCCCTGATAGGCGGGCCCGACGAAGAGCATGTCGAGATAGAGCTTCGGCACATGCAGCGCCAGCATGGCGGCGATCGTGCCGTGATCGTCGGCGACGAACAGGCTCCAGCCGTCCTCGATCTCGCGCCGGACGCGCGCGCGCAGATTTGCCAGCAGGAAGTCGCTGGCCTCGCCGAGGCCGGTCGAGACCCAGCTCTCCATCCAGACGCGGCCGACCTCGTCGTATTCGTCTGCGCGGGCGGGGCGGATGACCGGATGCGACATCCGGCGCTCAGGTCCGGTGATTGCGCACGGCAGGACGCGGGCGCGCCTTGCCGGCCGACAGGCACACCACCTCGGAGATCTGCAGCAGCTGCCGGGCCAGTGGGCTGGTCTTGCGCCAGACCATGCCGATGGTGCGGGATGGTTGCGGATCGCGGAAGCGCGCGAGCGAGACCGAGGCCGATCGCGTTTCCACCGGCACCGCCATCTCCGGTATCAAGGTGACGCCGATGCCGGCGCTGACCATCTGGACCAGCGTCGACAGCGAATTGGCATCCAGCATCTCGCGCGGCGGCGCCGATTGCATGTTGCAGAACGACAGCGCCTGATCGCGGAAGCAATGGCCCTCCTCGAGCAGCAGCAGCCGCATCTCGCGCATCATCTCGCGCGAAGGTGCCGGCGTTCCCTCATCCGCACCCGGCCGGACCAGCAGGAATTTTTCCTCGAACAGGGCGACCTCGGTGAGCGAGGGTTCGGACACCGGCAGCGCCACGATGGCGGTGTCGAGCCGCCCCTCCACCAATTCCTGGATCAGCCGCGGCGTCATGGTCTCGCGCACGCGGATGTCGAGCTCCGGATGCAGTCGCGTGAGATTCTTGGTGATCGTGGGCAGGAGATAAGGCGCGATCGTCGGGATCATGCCGATGCGCAGCCGGCCCACGAAGCGATCCTGGGAGGCGCGGGCGAAATCGCCGAGCTCATCGACCGAGCGCAAAATGTCGCGGACGCGTTGTGCGAGCTCCTCGCCGAACCGGGTCAGCGCCACCTGCCGGGCGCTGCGCTCCAGCAGCAAGCCGCCGAGCGTCTCCTCCAACTCCTTGATCTGCATCGACAAGGCCGGTTGCGAGATCGAGCAGGACTCAGCCGCGCGGCCGAAATGGCCGTGCCGCGCCAACGCGTCGAAATACCGGAGCTGGCGCAGCGTCAGGTTGATCATCAGAAAATCCTATCGCAGCGATCATTAAAGTCAACTTTACCTGATAGGAGGCGGCGCTTAGAGTGATTCAACCTGGTCAAAGGCGCGAGTTCGACGCCACCAGAGGAGGTATTCATGGACGACACTTCGAAGTGCCCGTTTTCGGGTGGAAAACGCGTGCCGGCGAACCGCGACTGGTGGCCGACGCAGCTCAGCATCGAGATGCTGCATAAGAATTCCAACCTGTCCGATCCGATGGGCAAGGAGTTCGACTATGCCAAGGAATTCAAGACGCTCGACCTGAACGCGGTCATCAAGGACCTCACCGCTCTGATGACCGACTCGCAGGAGTGGTGGCCCGCCGACTTCGGTCACTATGGCGGCCTGATGATCCGCATGGCCTGGCACAGTGCGGGCACCTACCGCACCACCGACGGCCGCGGCGGCGCC
>NZ_JALBHA010000182.1:0-10909 GCF_023006445.1 Bradyrhizobium sp. SHOUNA76 | reverse complement strand
CGGCCTGCAACACGCCGGGCGCGCTCGGTGTCGCCCGCACCGTCGAGATCGACACCACGGGCGGCCCCGGCTTCGGCTTCGAGCATTTCAAGGACCTCGACTTCCTGCGCGACAAGGAGGTGGTGCTGACCTTCGACGATGGTCCCTGGCCCAAGAACACGCCCGCGGTGCTGAAGGCGCTCGCCGACGAATGCACCACCGGCATCTTCTTCTCGATCGGCAAGCACGCGACCTACGAGCCGGAGATCCTGAAGCAGGTCTATGCGGCTGGCCACACCGTGGGCACCCACACCTGGTCGCACGCCAATCTGAACAACAAGAAACTTACCGAAGCGCAGCGAAAGGAAGAGATCGAGAAGGGCCTGTCCGCGGTGAAGTGGGCGCTCGGCGGCATCTCGCCCTCGCCGTTCTTCCGCTTCCCGGCGCTCCAGCATCCGCCGGAGATGGTCACCTATCTCGGCAACCGCAACACCGCGATCTTCTCCTGCGATATCGACTCCTTCGACTTCAAGGCCTCGAAACCCGAGAAGGTGGTCGAGACCGTGATGAAGAAGCTCGACACCAAGGGCAAGGGCATCATCCTGATGCACGACTTCCAGAAGCACACTGCGGAGGCCCTGCCCGAGTTGCTCAAGCGCCTGAAGGCGGGCGGCTACAAGGTGGTGGCGATGCGCGCCAAATTCCCGGCATCGACGTTGCCCGAGTACGACCAGGAGCTGCTCAAGGACGCCAAGCTGCCGACTGTGAGCCAGCGCCCGGTCAACTCGGTGGTGACGACCGTTTCCGAATAGACGGCAATTGTCTTTCCGGATCGAAGGCTACGTCATCGTCTCAGCGAACGGCATGCTTGCTGACGCCGGTCACGTCATGCCCGACAGCCTGAAGTTCGAGGGCGACAAGCTGTTCTTCGAGCAGGCGCTCGATCGCGCCGCGTTGATCGTGCACGGCCGCAACTCGCATGAACAGCAGCCGAACTCGCCGAAGCGCAAGCGGCTGATCCTGACCCGCAAGATCAAGGCGCTCACCGTCGATCCGGAAATGCCGAACGCGACGCTGTGGAATCCGGAACACGCGAGCTTCGAAAATGCCTGCGCCTTTGCGAACGTCGCCTCCGGCATGGTCGCCATCATCGGCGGCCCCGCCGTATTCGACATATTCATGGGCCGTTACGACACGTTCTGGCTGTCGGAAGCCCCGCATGTGCGCCTGCCCGGCGGCGAAGGCTGTTTCGTCGGCGTGCCCCAGCGGACGCCGCACGAGGTGCTGGCGTCCCACGGGGTGCAGCCGGGCGCGCCCTATCTGCTCGACGCGGCGCATGAGGTGACCGTGACGCCGTGGAGCCCGGCAAGGGGCTCCAATTAGAACTCGAAAATCAACCCCATGCACAGTACCGGCAATAGGCTACCTACGCCTATCCTGCGCGTTCACCACGCGTATCGGACGACGCTGCGACCGGCATAAGGGCGGGTCACGTTCGAGATCGCGCCTCCAAGCGCGACGGAGTGAACGCGCGGAAGTCCGCAGAGCGCGAGTAACCCGCTACGGCGCCGGAAGGTGATAGGCCAGCACACCTCGGAGCGTGTGCACCGTGCCGCCGGCGCTCAGGCTCGTCATGGAATCAGACGCGAGATCGTCCCTCGCCCCGAGATGCGTGACGCGATATTCCGCGCGGGCCGAAATGTTGTCGGTGAAGAAGCGCTCGAAGCCGCCGCCGAAGGTCGCGCCGTGATATTCCCGGGTCGGCGCGGTGCCGGGAAATCCGAGGAAATTATATGAGATCGACTGCGCGGTCGTGCCGCTGTAGCCGCCGAGCAGATAGACCATCGTCTCCGGCGCTACGAGATAGCCGACGCGTCCGCCGACGGTCCACCCCCACTTCACCGCGGCGAGATCCGACGAAATCTCGGCACCTGCGCCAGATGCCTTGACCCTGGCGCCACCGTTGGTCCCGGCATCGATCAGGCCAAATGCGCCGACGACCCAGCGCGGCGCGACCTGGCGATCGTAACCGATCGTGAACGTGCCGCCGACATCGGCGCCGCCGAGACCGGAGGCGTTGACATCCAGCACGCCGGCGAACGTGCCCGCGATATGCGGTGTGATGACATCGCCGCCAATGCCCGCACCAACATAGACGCCCGTCCAGATCGGCTTGATCGCCGGTGCCGCCGAAGCGGGCGCGGGTCCGCCGAACTGGCCGAAGCGATAGGCTGCGCCAATCCGGACCACATGCTCGGACAGATCAGTGGTCCAGATCGCGCCAAGCGGATCGACCGTGGAGTGTTGGCCGAGCGCGACATAACGGTATTCGCTCCGCAACGAGACGTTGCTCGCAAGACGATATTCAGCGCCCGCGCCGACCGTGTAGCCGCGCGACGTCAACGCCGGTTCCTGCACCGTGAACGAGGGCCCGCCGAAGGTCGCGTAGTTGAGATTCCAGTTGTTGATCCGCGTCTCACTGTAGCCGGCGAGGCCGTAGAGCAGGATATCGGGCGTCACCAGAAATCCGGCACGACCGCCGATAGTCCAGCTCTGGTCCAGTGACGGCAGCGTAGCGCTCAGGCTCTGCCCAAAGAAGAATGGGCTCGACGCACTGGCTGTGGTGCGCTGGCGCGACCAGTCGTAGTCGAAGAAGCCGCCGATCACGACGCGCGGCGCGACCTGGACGTCAAATCCGGCGAAGGCGGACAGTCCGAGATCGGCGCCTTGCAGGCCGTCGAGCGTGAACAGGTCGGGACCACCGCCAACCGGCGCCAGGCGCGACCGGCCAGTCGTAAAGTCGAAGCCCAGTCCGCCGCCGACATAGAACTGGGTCCAGTTGGAGACGGACACCGATTGCGGCCGCGCCTTCACCGGCAAGTCAGCTGCATGAACTGCCGCGGCAGCAAAGGCGCCGACATGCGCTGCACTGAGAACTCCCAGAGCGCACGCCGCCCGTCGCGTCAGATAAACCAATTACCGCCCCTATCACCCCGCGCCGGTTGCCCACATGCAACCGGACGACCGGTCATATTCTGCACCGTCGCAGATGCACAAGTGGAGAGCCGCGAGCAACGCCTCGCGGTTGCGGTTTTGGGGAGCCGCTGTGATCACGAAGCCATAATGTGTGAATGAAGGTTCACGCGGCGATCACCTGCCGCGAGCGCCGCGCAGTCCTCGCGACTCATTGTTCGAGCGACCGCAGAAGATCACTCACTCGCGCAGGCTCCTACACGTCCCCATAGGCCGCTTCGGCCGGGCGTGTGGTGCGGCCGTATCCCATGATCATGAACAATGCGCCCATGATCGAGAGATTCTTGAGCGCGTCGACCACCATCTTTGCATTCTCGGGCGGCGCCTGATTCCAGAAATCATCGAACAGCACGGTCGCCACCGCGACGTAGATGATCATCAGCATCGCGAAGAACCGCGCGCCGAAATTCAGCGCGATCATCAGGCCCGCGATGATCTCGAGCCCGCCGACCGCAATCGCCAGCAGTTGCGGCGTGGTCATGGCGGTCGCCGTTTCGACCTGCTTGGCGTAGGGCGCAATCACCTCAGGCACCACGACCTTGGTGGCGATGAAGTCGGCCGTCGCCTGGATGGCAAAGAGCTTGGTCGCGCCGGTGTAGATGAACAGCACGGCGAACAGGATCCGCCCGAAAGTCACGAACGCTGGCATGATCGGCCTCTTGGCAAGCTCAAAGCGCGGGGATGCTCGACGGATTATGAAGAGTCGTTCGTCAGTTTACAAACACGGAAATGGAGAGCTGCGAACAATTCAAAAGTTGGCGACGCGAGCGGTGCGTTGGCGCTCCCTGGCGGAATCGAATCATAGCGGCGAGTTCTGCCCATTCTCTCCGCTTCATGGCCGGGCTCGCCCCGGCCATCCACGACTTGCGCAGCCGTACACGGAACTTGGAGCCCGGGACGAGCCCGGGCATGACGAGTTCGCGGAACGTCGACCCTACGTGAACAACGTCGGCTGCTGCCGCGAGGCGCGCTCCTGGGCTTCCACCACGGCGACCGCCGTCATGTTGAGGATGCCGCGCGCGGTGACCGACGGCGTCAGGATATGCGCCGGGCGCGCCGGGCCGACCAGGATCGGGCCGACGGGAAGCGCGTCCGCCAGCGACTTGATCATCTGATAGGCGACGTTGGCGGTGTCGAGGGTCGGCATGATCAGGATGTTGGCCTCGCCCTCCAGCTGGGAGTGCGGCAGCACCATCTTCCGCGCAGCAGCGGAGAGCGCGGTGTCGCCCTGCATCTCGCCGTCGGCCTCGATCTCCGGATGCTTGTCCTTCAACAATTGCGTCGCCCGCCGCATCTTGCGTGAGGAGTCGGTGTCATAGCTGCCGAAATCCGAGTGGGAAACGAAGGCGATCTTCGGCTTGATGTTGAAGCGCTGGACGTGGACCGCGGCGAGCGATGCGATCTCGGCGAGCTCCTCTGCGCTCGGATTGGGACGAACCTGCGTGTCGGCGATGAAGAAGGCGCCCTTGCTGGTGATCAGCAGCGCCAGCGCCGCGTAGTCGCTGATTCCAGGCGAGAAGCCGACGATCTCGCGCACATGGCGCAGATGGCTCATGTAGCGGCCCTCGACGCCGCAAAGCATGGCATCCGCCTCGCCGCGCGTGACCGCGAGCGCGGCGATCACCGTGTTGTTGGTGCGCACCACAGTGCGCGCCGCATCCGGCGTCACGCCGCGGCGCCCGGCGACCTCGACATAGGACTGCACGTAGGAGCGGTAGCGCGGATCGTCCTCGGGATTGACGAGATCGAAATCCTTGCCGATGCGGATCGAGAGGCCGAAGCGCTTGATGCGCGCCTCCACGACCGAAGGACGGCCGACCAGGATCGGACGCGCCAGGTTCTCCTCCAGCACCACTTGCGTGGCGCGCAGCACGCGCTCATCCTCGCCTTCGGCGTAGATCACGCGCACCGGCTGGGTCTTGGCCTTGGCGAACATCGGCTTCATGACGAGGCCGGAGCGGAAGGCGAAGCGCTCGAGCAGCGCGGTGTATTCGTCGAAATTGGTGATGGGCCGCGTCGCTACGCCCGACTCCATCGCCGCCTTCGCCACCGCCGGCGCGATGCGCAGGATCAACCTGGGATCAAAGGGGCTCGGAATCAGCGAACCCGGGCCGAAGCCTTGCGTCTCGCCGGTGTCGAAGCCTTGTGCGACCGCATCGGACGGCGCCTCGCGCGCGAGCTGGGCGATGGCCTCGACGGCTGCGTGCTTCATCTCCTCGTTGATGGCGCTGGCGCCGACGTCGAGCGCACCGCGGAAGATGAAGGGAAAGCACAGGACGTTGTTGACCTGGTTCGGATAGTCGGAGCGGCCGGTGCAGATCATGGCATCGGGGCGCACCTTGCGCGCTTCCTCCGGCATGATCTCCGGGGTCGGGTTCGCGAGCGCCATGATCAAGGGCTTGTCGCCCATCGCCTTGGCCATCTCCGGCTTGAGCACGCCCGGCGCCGAAAGGCCGATGAAGATGTCGGCGCCGCCGATGACGTCGCCGAGCGTACGCTTGTCGGTCTTCTGCGCGTAGACCGCCTTCCAGCGGTCCATCGTGGTGTTGCGCCCCTCATGCACGAGCCCGTCGATGTCGCAGACCCAGATGTTCTTGCGCTGCGCGCCCATCGACACCAGGAGATTGAGCGTCGCGATCGCCGCGGCCCCTGCGCCCGACGCCACGATCTTGACGTCCGACAGCTTCTTGCCGTTGAGCCTGAGGCCATTGGTGATGGCGGCGGCGACGATGATGGCGGTGCCATGCTGGTCGTCATGGAAGACCGGGATCTTCATGCGCTCCTTCAGCTGCGCCTCGATCTCGAAGCATTCCGGCCCGCGGATGTCTTCCAGATTGATGCCGCCGAAGGTCGGCTCGAGCGCCGCCACGGTCTCGACCACGCGCTCGATGGTGTCGGCGGCGATCTCGATGTCGAACACGTCGATGCCGGCGAACTTCTTGAACAGGACCGCCTTGCCTTCCATCACCGGCTTGGAGGCCAGCGGGCCGATATTGCCGAGGCCGAGCACCGCGGTACCGTTGGAGACCACGGCGACCAGATTGGCGCGGGTGGTCAGCGTGGCGGCTTCCGCCGGGTTCTTGGCGATCTCGGTGCAGGCCGCTGCAACGCCCGGCGAATAGGCCAGCGCGAGGTCGCGCTGGTTGGCAAGCGGCTTGCTTGCCTGGATCTCGAGCTTCCCTGGGCGCGGCAGACGGTGATAGGCGAGTGCCGCCTGGTGGAGATCATCAGAATAGGACGACATGCGGTGTCTCGCCTCGCGTTACCGGCCTCAAAATGCACGATCCGGGGCGGCTGTCCAAGCCGACCGTATTTCCGGGTCATGGAAACGGGATGAAGCACGCCGGGCGCCCCGGTGGCAACATCCGATTGCGCGCCCATCAACAGGACGCGCGGTCAAACGCTTGAAAACCATAGCTTTCTCTGGACCGCGCGGCGTTTCGCGAATATGGCAGGTTGCGCGGTGCAAAAGAGCAATCGGAGTCATGGAATGAAGCGAATCCTGATCGGCCTGGTCGCACTCCTCGTGCTCGGCGCGGGCGGATGGTTCGGCTTCAACTTCTATGTCCAGCATCGCGCCACCGCCGAGGTCGAGGCCGCGTTCGAACGGATCCGTTCGAGCGGCGGCAAGGCGAGCCATGGCAAGATCGGGTTCGAGCTCGCGACCCGGACGCTGACGATCGAGGATATCGCGATCGCTCCCGGCGAGCCGCCGCAGGCGCAGATCAAGATCGCCGGCATCAAGGGCACGGGCGTTCGCCTGATCGACGACAGCAGCTTCTCGGCCGACAGCATCGACGTCACGGGTTTCGAAGTCGCGCTGGACCAGGTCGGCGCCGCGAAGCTGAAGGCGTCCTACAAGATCCCGCAACTCACCTTACGTGACTATGCCGGCCCCGTTCACGCCGGCAATGCGCCGACGGGCGGCTCCCTGATCGAGCTTTACCGCTATGTGCTCGAACAGTACGCCAGCATCACGGCATCGTCCGTCACGGCTCCGACGCTGACGATGACCTTCGATGCGAGCCGCAGCGCCGCCGGCAGCGGCGAGGTCGCCTATTCCGGCCTGGCGATCCAGAATCTCAAGCGCGGCAAGATCGATGCAATGAAGGCGGACCGCGCCGTCTTCACCATCGACGTTCCGCAGCCGGGCAGGCAGGACAAGCTGACCGGCGACCTCTCCAACATCATCGTCAACGATTTTGACGCCACCGCGATCGCCGCGGCGCTCGATCCGCAGAAGAGCGGCGACGACAGCTACCATCGCGTCTACCGGCAGATCTCGGCCGGCCCCTATGTGCTCAAATCGACCCAGGGCATGCGGATGGACATCGACGGGATCACCTTCGAGGACATCGCGGTGCAGCCGTCAAAATTCCGGCCGGCCGAGATCATCGCGCTCATACCTTCGGACCGATCGGTGGTCCCGACCGCCGCGCAATCGCGCGAGATGATGGAGAAGCTCGCCGGATTCTATGAAGGCTTTCGCATCGGCAAGATCGAGATCGGCAAGACATCCATGAGCACGCCGCAAGGGACGGCCAGGATCAATGCCGTCAGATACCGGGAGGGCGAGTTCGCGGTCGAAGGCGTGGATACGCCGTCGCCGCAAGGGCAGTTCAAGATGGAGCGCTTCGCGCTGAAATCGTTCAGCGCGGCAAACCTGATGCGCTGGGCGGCAGGGCTCAGCAGCCACGGTCAACCGCCCTCGCCCGATCAGATGCTGGGCCTGTTCCGCGTGCTCGAGGGCGCCGAGATCAAGGGCGTGGTGGCGCCCTACAAGACCACACGGCAGTTCGTCACCATCGACACGCTCAGCCTGAACTGGGGTCAGTTGGTCGGATCGATCCCGAGCAAGGCCAATCTGGTCGTGAAGATGGTCACCCCCACAGATCCCGCAAATCCGGCGCAGCGGCCGCTGATCATGGCGGGCGTCGACAAGCTCGCGATCAACCTCGATCTCGGCGCGGCCTGGACGGAATCGTCGGGGGCGTTTGCGCTCGCGCCCGCCACGATCGACCTCGGCAATCTCGCCAGGGCGCAGGCCCGCTTCGCACTCGCCAACGTTCCGCGGGGCGTGTTCACGACCGATCCGGTGCAGGCCATGAGCGATGCCGGGAAGATCGAGACCGGCGCGATCGAGCTCTCGTTGCGCGACAGCGGCGCCGTCGATCTCGTCGTGGCGCAGTTTTCCCGTATGCAGGATGTCAGCCGCGATGCCGCGCGCAGTGCCATCGTCGAGATGATCCGCGCGCAGGGCGAGAAGCTCGCGGCGTCCAATCTCGATGTCAGGGCTGCGGTCGATGCGCTCGCCGGCTTCGTCGCGACGTCAGGGCAGACGCTGACCATCAAGTTGACCCCGCTCGGCAAGCTGCCGGTGGTTCAGCTCATGGATGTCCTGAACAGCGAGCCGGTCGCCGCACTGGCGCAGTTCAGGATCGAGGCGTCGACGGGATTGTAGATCGGGCTGGTGGTCTCGTGTCCCGGACGCGGCGCGGCATGAAATGACGCGACGCAGAGCCGGGACCCAGAGAGCCTGATGTTCGCTGAGACGTGGGCCCCGGCTCTGCAGCGCACCGCTTAAGTAGCGCTGCGCTGCGTCCGGGGCACGAGACCGAAACCGCCACACTCACTTCTGCGGCAGATCGTAGGGTGGGCAAAGCGAAGCGTGCCCGCCAATCGAACCTGATGATGTGGATGGATGATGGTGGGCACGGCGCTAAGCGCCTTTGCCCACCCTACGGGACTGCATCCAGCCGCAAAAGCAGCCTCACTTCTGCGGCAGGTTGACCCGCACATGCAGCTCGCGGAGCTGCTTGGTGGTGGCGTCCGAGGGCGCGCCCATCAAGAGGTCCATGGCCTGCTGGTTCATCGGGAACAGCGAGATCTCGCGCAAATTGTTGGTGCCGCACAAGAGCATCACGATGCGGTCGACACCCGCGGCCATGCCGCCATGCGGCGGTGCGCCGTACTGGAAGGCACGGTACATGCCGCCGAAGCGGTCGACCACTTCCTGCTCGCCGTAACCTGCGATCTCGAACGCCTTCACCATGGCTTCCGGCACGTGGTTGCGGATGCCGCCCGAGGCGATCTCGTAGCCGTTGCAGGTAATGTCGTACTGGAACGCCTTGATGGTCAGCGGATCCTGGCCCTTCAGCGCGTCGAGGCCGCCCTGCGGCATCGAGAACGGGTTGTGCGAGAAATCGACCTTCTTGTCGTCCTCGTTGTACTCGTACATCGGGAAGTCCACGATCCAGGCGAGTTCGAACCGCTCCTTGTCGGTGAGGTTCAACTCCTCGCCGACCTTGTTGCGGGCAAGGCCAGAGAATTTCCAGAACTTGTCGGGATCGCCGGCGACGAAGAAGGCGGCATCGCCCTCCTTTACGCCGATTTGCGCACGGATCGCAGCGGTGCGCTCGGGCCCGATGTTGTTGGCGAGCGGACCTGCGCCCTCGCCGCCCTCGCGCCACATGATGTAGCCGAGGCCGGGCTGGCCCTCTCCTTGCGCCCACGAGTTCATGCGATCGCAGAACGCGCGGCTGCCGCCGCCTGGTGCGGGAATGGCCCAGACCTGGTTCTTGGGATCCTCGAGCATGCGCGCGAACACCTTGAAGCCGGAGCCGCGGAAATGCTCGGAGACGTCCTGCATCTCAATGGGGTTGCGCAAGTCAGGCTTGTCGCTGCCGTATTTGCGCAAGGCTTCCGCGAACGGAATCCGCCGCCAGCCCTTCGTCACCGGCTTGCCCTTGGCGAACTCCTCGAACACGCCGGTGATGACAGGCTCCATCGCCGCGAACACGTCATCCTGCGTGACAAAGCTCATCTCGACGTCGAGCTGGTAGAACTCGCCGGGCAGACGGTCGGCGCGCGGGTCCTCGTCGCGGAAGCAGGGCGCGATCTGGAAATAGCGATCGAAGCCCGACATCATCAGCAGCTGCTTGTACTGCTGCGGCGCCTGCGGCAACGCGTAGAACTTGCCGGGATGAATGCGCGAGGGCACCAGGAAGTCGCGCGCGCCTTCCGGCGAGGACGCGGTCAGGATCGGCGTGTTGAATTCGAAGAAGCCCTGCCCCTCCATGCGACGACGCATCGACTTGATGATCTCGACGCGCGTCATGATGTTCTGGTGCAGCTTCTCGCGACGCAGATCCAGGAAGCGGTACTTCAGGCGGATGTCTTCAGGATATTCCTGGTCGCCGAACACCGGCAGCGGCAGGTCGCCGGCCGGGCCCAGCACCTCGATCTCGCTGACATAGATCTCGATCTTGCCGGTCGGCAGATCGTCGTTGTCGGTGCTCTTGTTATCCGCGCCGGCCGGGCGGCGGCGCACCTTGCCGTCCAACTTGACCACAAATTCGGAGCGCAGCTTTTCCGCCTGCGAAAACGCCGGCGAATCCGGGTCGACCACGCACTGGGTCAGGCCGTAATGGTCGCGCAGGTCGATGAACAGCACGCCGCCATGGTCGCGAACGCGATGGACCCAGCCCGAGAGGCGGATCGTCTCGCCGATGTTGCTCTCGCGGAGCGCGCCGCATGTATGTGACCGGTAGCGATGCATGGTCGTCCCAAAATCAATGTGGAGAGATCGAATCGGGTAGGGCCTGATGCCCTAGCCGAAGTTGCGCAGGGTTTACCCGACGAGGCCGAGGGCGGCAACCAATGGAACGGCCTGTTTTGGGCCCGGAAGGCCCATTTTTGGCTGGTTTTGGCTCGAGCCTTTGCCATCCGGCGTTCCCCGCCTATCTTTACCGGTATGACCGTCCATTTCCCCTTCCAGAACTCCTATTCGGCGCTGCCGGACAGCTTCTTCGCCCGCGTCGCGCCGACCCCGGTCGCGGCCCCCCGGCTGATCAAGCTGAACCGGCCGCTGGCGGCCCAGCTCGGGCTCGATCCTGAT
>NZ_JALBHA010000181.1:0-10912 GCF_023006445.1 Bradyrhizobium sp. SHOUNA76 | reverse complement strand
CGGCATGATCCCGCTGGCGCTGGGCACCCAGACCGGCGGCTCGGTGATCCGGCCCGCGGCCTATTGCGGGACCGCTGCGATCAAGCCGTCGTTCCGCATGCTGCCGACCGTCGGCGTCAAATGTTACTCGTGGGCGCTCGACACCGTCGGCCTGTTCGGCGCGCGTGCGGAGGATCTCGCGCGCGGACTTTTGGCGATGACGGGCCGCAGCGAATTTTCCGGCATCGCTCCGGCGAAGTCGCCGCGCATCGGCGTGGTGAGGCAGGAGTTCGCCGGCGCCGTGGAGCCTGCGGCGGAAGAGGGCTTGCTGGCCGCGATCAAGGCGGCGGAGCGCGCGGGTGCCAGCGTGCAGGCCATCGATCTGCCCCAAGCGGTGCAGGAGGCTTGGCGTATCCATCCCATCGTCCAGGATTTCGAGGCGCATCGCGCGCTGGCGTGGGAGTTTTCCGAGCGTCACGACGAGATCGCGCCGCTGCTGCGCGCCAGCCTCGATGCGACGGCCGGGCTGACGCCGAAGGAATATGACGAGGCACGCCGGATCAGCCGGCGCGGCCGCCGCGAGCTTGGCGAGCTGTTCGAGGGTTTCGACGTGCTGCTCACCTATTCGGCGCCGGGCACGCCGCCGGCCAAGGAGCTCGCGACCACGGGCGATCCCCGCTACAACCGGCTCTGGACGTTGATGGGCAATCCTTGCGTCAACGTGCCGGTGCTGAAGGTGGGTGGCCTGCCGGTCGGCGTGCAGGTGATCGCGCGCTTCGGCAACGATGCGCATGCGCTGGCGACGGCGTGGTTCCTGGAGGACGCGCTGGCGAAGTCAGGCTAGCGCCGGTTCGGCCGCGGGCAATTTGCGTTGGGTCTCGTTGCTCGTCGCGCCTTGCCCAAGCCAGCGCTCGGCGGCTGCGCGGCCGCTCCGGTGCAAGAGGCGAATGAAGCCGCGGCCGAGATCGGTCGATGAGCGCTGTGCCAGGCCGTCAACGGAATCTTCTGCCGCGATCCTGGTGAGCCGCAGCGAAGAGGCTGCGTGCGACTGCGCCCATGCGATCGCGGCGATCTCGGCATTGAGCGCGGCGTTGGCTGCGATCTGGTCGAGCCGGCGGTCGATCGCGGCGAGGGTGATCGGCACGTAGCTGTCGCGCGCCGGCGTGACCTGGACGAGCAGGACGTCGGAGGTCGTCGTCTCCTGCGCCAGTCGCAGCAAAGGCGGATTGCCGCCGAAACCGCCGTCCCAATAGGCCTCGCCGTCGATCTCGACGGCGCAGTGAACCAGCGGCGGACAGGTCGAGGCCAGCGCGACGTCGGCGCTGAGTGCGTCGTTGCGGAAGATCTGCTGCTGCCCGTCGCGGATCCGCGTCGCCGCGATCAGCAGCTTTGGACAGCGGGCACCGCGCAACGCGGAAAAGTCGATGTCGCGCGACAGCGCCTGCCGCAGCGGATCGAGATCGAACGGATCGAACTGGCCGGAGCGCAACGTCGGACCGAATGCGACCGAGCTTCCCGCCGGCGAAAAGCCGCCGACCAGCATCAGCGAGCGGAACGAGGCCTCGTGCATCAAGCGGAGCCAGAACCGGTTCAGCCGGCTACGTGCAGCCTCGGGGCCGCCCTCCGCGAGGCCGGAGGCGAGCAGGAGCGCATTGATGGCGCCGGCACTGGCGCCGCTGATCGTGTCGATCTCGATGGGGTCTTCCAGCAGTCGCTCCAGCACGCCCCATGTGAAGGCGGCAAAGGTGCCGCCGCCCTGGAGCGCCAGCGATAGTCGTCGCGGTGGCCATTGTTCGGAGCGTGCCTGCGCGTGCCCGACCGGCGTAGCTCTCGTCACGACCTCGATTGTCACAGGCGCTTGCGCGATCACATCGCCTTGCACCGCTGCCGGCAAGACCGGAACAGGCTTTGGCAAAGGCGAGGGCGCGTCGGACCAGATATTGGTCGTCGAGAGCAGCTGGCTTGCTGCGGTGCAGGAAGCACCCGGCGAACCGACTCCATCATGCGCGTCGACCATCTTCTCGCTCATTCTGAGCAACCACGTAACGCCATCTCGGCCGTCGGGATGACAGGCCCGGGACCCGTTCGCCAATACAACCGTGATTCGGCCGCAAGTTGCGAACAGGATTTGGCATATAATGCAGAAGGGTCGCTTCGGTATCCGTAGATGCCTGACTTCAAGCCTTCTCGCCGATCCGGCTTTCCTTGCCCCCTTGCAATCGCTTGATGTTCTCGCGATGCGCGTAGAACAGGAGCAGCGTCAGCACTGCGAACAATGCTGCGAGCGCGAGGTGGCCGAACCACCACAGGAACATCGGCGTGATGAACGCCGCCACCAGCGCCGACAGCGAGGAATAGCGGGTGGTGAAGGCAGTCGCGAGCCAAAGCAGGCAGAACACCACCATGCCCGGCCAGAACAGACCGAGCAGGATGCCGATATAGACGGCGACGCCCTTGCCGCCTTTGAACTTCAGCCAGACCGGGAAGAGGTGGCCGAGGAACGCGCCGAGCCCGGCCACCATGGCGGCGTTGGGGCCGGCAAGGTAACCGGCGATCACCACGGCCCCGGTGCCCTTGAGCGCGTCGAGCAGCAGGGTGCCCGCGGCGAGGCTCTTGCGTCCGGTGCGCAGCACATTGGTGGCGCCGATGCTGCCCGAGCCGATCGAGCGGATATCCTGCGTGCCGGCGAGCCTGGTCAGCACCAGGCCGAACGGAATCGAGCCGAGCAGGTAGCCGATGATGAAAGCCACCGGCAGGAATGCTTCAAGCCCCATGGCGGCAGCTCCAAAGGCTGGATCTCAATCTCGAGGGATCGCGCACGTCAGACATGCTCATACACCGTCCGGCCACCGACAATGGTGCGCACGACGCGGCCTGTAAAGCGGGCCTCGTCGAAGGGGGTGTTCTTGCAGGGCGATTTCAGGTCGGCTGGATCGACCACCCAGGGCACGTCGGGGTCGATCACGATGACGTCGGCCGGGCTGCCTGCGCGCAGGGTTCCGCCAGGCAGGCCGAGCAACTTGGCCGGGCGGGTCGACATCGCCCGGATCAGCGTCTTCAGTTCCAGCTCGCCGTTGTGAACCAGGCGCAGGCCGGCGGGCAGCATGGTTTCAAGACCGACGGCGCCGGGAGCGGCTTCCGCGAACGGCAGGCGCTTGACCTCGACGTCCTGCGGATTGTGGTCGGACATGATGACGTCGAGGAGGCCGGAGGCGATTGCGGCCACCAGCGCGCGGCGGTCGTTCTCGGTGCGCAGCGGCGGCGACAGTTTCAGGAACGACCGGTAGGGGCCGATGTCGTTCTCGTTCAGCGCAAGATGGTTGATCGAGACCGAGGCGCTGACGGGGAGCCCGGCATCGCGGGCGCGCTGGAGGACATCGAGCGACTCGATGCAGGTCAGCGAGGCCGCGTGATAGCGGCCGCCGGTCAACGCCACGAGGCGCATGTCGCGTTCGAGGATCACCGCCTCGGCGGCATTCGGGATGCCCACCAGGCCGAGCCGCGATGCGAACTCGCCCTCGTTCATCACGCCCTCGCCGACGAGATCGGGGTCCTCGGTGTAGTGGACGATCAGCGCGTCGAAATCCCGCGCGTAGGTCAGCGCGCGACGCATCACCTGCGCATTGGTCACGCTTCTGGCGCTATCGCCGAAGGCGACGGCGCCCGCGGCCTTCAACAGGCCGAACTCGGTCATCTCCTCGCCGTGCATGCCCTTGGTGAGGGCGGCCATCGGCTGGATGTTGACGATCGCGGTGTCGCGGGCGCGGCGCATCACGAAGTCGACGGTCGCCGAGTTATCGATCACCGGAGACGTGTCGGGCTGGCAGATAATGGTGGTGATGCCGCCGGTCGCGGCCGCCTGGCTCGCGGTGGCGAAGGTCTCGCGATGGCTGAAGCCGGGCTCGCCGACGAAGGCACGCATGTCGATCAGGCCGGGCGCGACGACCTTGCCGGAGCAGTTGACGATGTCGGTGCCTTCGGGGACGCCGGCAGCGCCAATGCCGCGGCGGGTCTCGCGGATGATGCCATCGGCGATGAGGACGTCGCCAATGCCGTCGAAATCCCTGGAGGGATCGACGACGCGGGCGTTGGCGAGCAGGATGGGGCGGCGATCGGTCAACATCGGCATCACGCGTTCGGCAGGTTACGGGCGAGCGCTTCCAGCACCGCCATGCGCACGGCGACGCCCATCTCCACCTGTTCGCGGATCAGGGACTGGGCGCCGTCGGCCACGATCGAGTCGATCTCCACGCCGCGGTTCATGGGGCCGGGATGCATCACGAGTGCGTCCGGCTTGGCGTAGGCGAGCTTTTTCTGGTCGAGCCCGAAATAGTGGAAATATTCGGAAGACGACGGCACGAAGGAGCCGTTCATGCGCTCGCGCTGGAGCCGCAGCATCATGACGATATCAGCGCCGTTGAGGCCCTCGCGCATGTCGCGCGCGACCTCGACGCCCATCCGCTCGATGCCGGGCGGCAACAATGTGGTGGGGCCGACCACGCGGACGCGGGCACCCATCGTGTTGAGCAGGATGATGTTGGAGCGGGCGACGCGCGAATGCAGCACGTCGCCGCAGATCGCGACCACGAGCCCTTCGATCCGGCCCTTGTTGCGGCGGATGGTGAGCGCGTCGAGCAAGGCTTGCGTCGGATGCTCATGCGCGCCGTCGCCGGCGTTGATCACGGAACCGTCAACCTTGCGCGCCAGCAGTTCCACCGCGCCGGAGGCATGATGGCGCATCACCAGAATGTCGGGATGCATCGCGTTCAGCGTCATCGCGGTGTCGATCAGCGTCTCGCCCTTCTTCATGGACGAAGAGGACACCGACATGTTCATGACGTCCGCGCCGAGCCGCTTGCCGGCGAGCTCGAACGAGGATTGGGTCCGGGTGGAGGCCTCGAAGAAGAGGTTCACCTGCGTCCGTCCCCGCAGGACGGTGCGCTTCTTGTCAACCTGACGGTTGAGCTCGACATATTCTTCGGACAGGTCGAGGAGGCCGGTGATGTCGGCCGCGGAAAGGCCCTCGATGCCCAGCAAATGCCGGTGGCCGAGGACGAAGGTCGATTTCGATGTCATTAAAAGCAGAGCTATAGGGGCGGATGGCGGGGGGAGCAAGGGGCAAAGGGGAGGAAGTGAGTTATCCCCTGATCTGTAGCCTGCTCAGTCATTCCGGGATGGCGCGCAAGCGCCAGACCCGGAATCTCGAGATTCCGGGTTCGATGCTTCGCATCGCCCCGGAATGACGAAGGATGGGAGGCATCGTGAAACCACTTCTTGCTGCATTTGTATTAATCGTCGCCATCTCCTCCTCCCACGCCCAATCGCTCCCCGGCGGCTTCGTTTACTTGCGCGACATCGATCCCAGCATCATCCAGGACATCCGCTACGCCACGTCGAACAATTTCGTCGGCCGGCCGCTTGCCGGCTATGGTGCCGGAGAGTGCGTGGTCAAAAAGGAGGTGGGGCTGCGACTGAAGGCGGTGCAAGAGGACCTGGTGACGCAAAACCTGTCGCTCAAAATGTTCGACTGCTACCGGCCGGCGCGGGCCTCGCTCGACATGGTGAAGTGGTCGCAGAACGGCCACGAGACCGTCGCCGAGCGGCGCTACAATCCAAAGATCCCGAAGACCGAGCTGTTCCGCCTCGGCTACATCGCGAGCCGCTCGCAGCACTCCACCGGTGCAGCACTCGATCTTACGCTGGTCGATCTCAAGGCTGACAATTCGGGCAAGTACGACCCGTCCAGGACCTATGCCGACTGTACGGCCTCGGTCGAGACGCGCGCGCCGGAAGGCAGCGTCGACATGGGCACCGGCTACGACTGCACCGACACGAAAGGCCATACCGCGGCACCGTCGATCACGTCCGAGCAGCGCATCTGGCGCAAGCGGCTGGTCGCTGCGATGGCCAGGCAAGGCTTTGTGAACTATTCGAAGGAGTGGTGGCATTTTTCCCTGCCAGGGGCCGGTGGGGCAGCCTATGATTTCCCGATCCAGCCGCGCCGGAACTAAAGTCCGCGCCGAGGAAACCGATGACCCAGCCGAGCTTCGCGACCCACGAGGTCTTCAATCAATCGCCCCCGTTCGAGGACATCGATCTGTTCGCCGTGGATCGGCCGCTGGTCGAGGCGGTCAAGGCCAATGGCGGTGCGGCGGCTGAACGCGAGCTGTCCGCGTTCGGCAAGGAGTGGGGCTCGGCCGCGATGGCCGACCGCGGGCGCGCCGCGAACGAGAACACCCCAAAGCTGCGCACCTTCGATGCCAGGGGCAACCGGCGCGACCAGGTCGAGTTTCATCCCGCCTATCACGAGCTGATGGCGCATTCTGCGCACGCCGGCGTGCACAATTCGACTTGGACGGCGACGGGAAAGCCTGCGGGCGATGCCGCCGAAGTCATTCGGGCTGCAAAATTCTACATGGCGTCGCAGGTTGAGACGGGGCATCTGTGCCCGATCACAATGACGCGCGCCTCCGTCGGTGCGCTGGCGACGCAGCCGGACCTGCTCGCGCGCGTGATGCCGGTGCTGTCGACCAGGAGCTACGACCCGAGCTTCGCGCCGTGGTGGGACAAGCGCGGCATGACGCTCGGCATGGGGATGACCGAGAAGCAGGGCGGCACCGACGTGCGCGCCAACATGACCCGCGCGGTGCGCGAGGGCGAGGCCTATCGCATCACCGGCCATAAATGGTTCATGTCGGCGCCGATGTGCGATGCGTTCCTGGTGCTGGCGCAGGCCGATGGCGGGCTGACCTGTTTCTTCATGCCGCGCTTCGCGCCGGATGGCTCGGTGAATGCGATCCAGTTCCAGCGGCTGAAGGACAAGCTCGGCAATCGCTCCAATGCCTCGTCCGAGGTCGAATTCACAGGTGCCTACGCCGAACGGATCGGCGAGGAGGGCAAGGGCATCCGCACCATCATCCAGATGGTGCAGCTGACGCGGCAGGATTGCGCGATCGCCTCCGTCGGCCTGATGCGCTCGGGGCTGGCGCATGCGCTGCATCACGCCCGTCACCGTAGCGTGTTCCAGAAGCATCTCGCCGACCAGCCGCTGATGCAGGCCGTGCTGTCGGACATGGCGCTGCATGTCGAGGCGAGCACGGCCCTGGTGATGCGGCTCTGCCGCGCCTTCGACCGTACGCCGCAGGATGCGGCGGAGGCCGCTTATATGCGGCTGCTGACGCCCGCGATCAAATACTGGACCTGCAAGAGCGCGCCGCCGTTCCTCTATGAAGCGATGGAGTGCCTCGGCGGCAATGGCTATGTCGAGGACGGCATTCTGGCGCGGCACTATCGGGAGTCGCCGGTCAACGCGATCTGGGAAGGCTCGGGCAACGTGATGTGCCTCGACGTCCTCCGCGCGCTGACACGCGAACCGGAGCCGGCGACGGCCGTGCTGCAATCGCTTACGGCCGAGACGAAGGGCTTGCCTGGCGCGGCGGAGACGGTCGCGTTCATCGGTAAGACTTTCCGGCGCGCCGATGGCGAGCGTGTCGCACGGCTTGCGGTCGAGAAGCTGGCGCTGCTGGCGGCTGCTGCGGCGCTCAACGGCGTGTCGCCGCGCCATGCCGAACTGTTCGCGAGCACGCGTCTTGCGGCCAATTACGCCAGCATGTACGGCGCCGTGGAGCTGGAGAACGGTGACGTGCGTGCGCTGCTGGAGCGCGCGCTGCCGTGAATATTTGTTCCGTCATTCCGGGGCGCCCGAAGGGCGAACCCGGAATATCGAGATTCCGGGTTCGGTCCTATGGACCGCCCCGGAATGACGGTGTTGTTCCAACGAAAGCCCGCTGATGGATTCCCTCAATCCCGATCATCCGCCGCTGACCGTGACGCCTGCGGAACAGGCGCCACGCGTCTGGAAGTTCTGGGGCACGGCGCTGTGGGGCCTCTTCGTCTTCGTCGCGATGTTCGTCGGGCAGATCGGCGCCGTCGTTCTGCTGGCGGCGCAGCGTGGCCTTCCCATGGACCTCGCCTCGGTCCAGCTCGTCGGCCGCGAGCCCCAGACGCTCGCGCTGTCGGTCATCATGGGCCTGCCGGCGACGCTTTTCGCGGTGTGGCTCGCCATTGCCATCAAGAAGGCCTCCTTCGTCGACTATCTCGCGCTGCATTGGCCGTCCTGGAAGCAGCTCCTGTTCGGTGCCGTCGGCCTCATCCTGATCGTGCTGGTCTGGGAGACGATGTCGCGCGCGCTCGGCCGCGAGGCGACGCCGGGCTTCATGACCGATCTCTTGAAATCGGGTCGCGACAAGGGCGCAGCGTTGTTGCTCCTGTTCGCCTTCAGCGTGGCCGCGCCGATGTCGGAAGAGATTCTGGCGCGCGGCTTCCTCTATCGCGGCTGGTCGGCGAGCTTCCTGCGCGTACCGGGCGCGATCCTGTTGTCGTCGCTGGTCTGGACAATCGTGCACCTGCAATACGACATGTACTTCCTCGCCGAGGTCTTCACCATCGGCCTGTGGTTTGGCTACATGCGTTATCGCGCGGGCTCGCTCTGGCTCACCATCATCCTGCACGCGCTGAACAATTTGACCGCGGTGGTGCTGACGATGTGGCTGGGGAGCTGAGCGGACGCCTGCCGCTTCCCCAACTGCAGCGGATAAAAGACCCGCGGTGTCAGCGGGTCAGATTGGTATCGCCGGCCACTGCCTTGCGAGTTCCCGGCCTTGTTGACAAAACATCCCAAGGTAGAATGAGCTTGTCACGCATCCCGCGATCGGCTTGAATGCGGAAATTAGCCAGGGGCGCTTTCGCACGCGACGCACGGCCCCGCCCAATTTTTTAACTTGATTTTTGAGCTTGTCCCACGCGGAGCGATTGGAGGGGCCATGTCCGATTTAACGATTTTCATCAGCCACAAGATGCCGAAGGATAGTGAGGCGGCTCGCCGTATCGGAAATTTGATTGCCTCGTACTCCGGCAACAAGATCAAGATCGTCCTAGCGGAGGATTTTCAGAAGGGCAGAGAACTTACTCCGGAGATCACAGCAGCGATCCAGAGTGCGGACATCTTTCTGCTGCTCTACACTGGCGAGGATCAGGATTGGGGATACTGTCTGCTCGAGGCTGGCCAATTCCAAACGGCTCTGAGCAAGGACGAAAAAAGATCTATTGTCGTTTTTCACGATCCGAGTGTTAGCAAGCCGAGAGCGCTGAGCCAGTACATATCGGTGCCGATATCGTCGGACCAGGTTTACGATTTCCTGGAGCAGATATACGTCGAAAGAGATATCTACCCAGGTATCGACACGGCATTCTTGCGCAAGACTGCCACCGACATTTGCAGATGGTTCGACTATACGCACGTCACCGCGATTAATTTTGATCTCGTTCCAAACTTCTCAATCGAATTGAGCCGCACAAAACAGAATGAAGACTGCCTGGAGCTGGAGAATCTGCCAGCGGATGCGCTATTTATGGGAACCCAGGATTGGGAGGCGCTGTTCGGGAAGGACGTGTCAACGGGCGCTTGGAACTGGAAGGATTTGTCCTCCGATTGGGTCGATCGCGACATCTACGAGCCTGAACTCGCGCGGATGCTGCGGAGCGCCTCCAAGAAGAAGGCGCCCTTGGGATGTTTCATTCGGCCCACCGGGTCCGACGACCTGTTCCGGCTTACCCTCCGGCGCTACGAAGAGATCGACGGCGCGAGCCGATTGAAGTTCTACTTCACTGCAGCGCCGATCGACATTCCGATCTTCGGAATCCACGACACCACAAACAAGGAGGAACTTGCCGTCTACAATATGATCAACATCACTTGGTATGCGCGACGAAAGCTGATTGATCAATTGTATGACGAGCTGTTGGGATACGTGAATTCGTCGCAAGCTGAGGCTGTGAAAGTCCATAACGTCGTCTTGAAAATACGGGACGAACTGCGAAGTCTGGAAATACAGAGCAATATACGCGGGATTTCGAAGCCGATGGACGCTCGCGGTGTGGCGCCTCTGACCAAGACGATGAAGGATGAGGTCAGCTGGAACGACCTGCTGAAGACCATACTCGAATGCTCCAGGAAGGAGCCGATCGACATCAAGACGATCGCGCAATCCCTGTATGAGATCGCGAAAATGAACCGCGACTACTATCAGTTGAGCGCGCAAAAATATGCCGATATCGCTCAGAATCTCCAGTTGCCCCCGGCACCTCCGTAAGACAGAAGCGGCGCCATCCGTGCGGGCGGAGCCGCTCGGTCGGGACGACTACGATCGGTCGGCGTTAGGCCGTTCGCTCAAGCCACCAGCGCGATCGCGATCGGCATGGTGATCGCCGCCAGAATCGTCTGCAGCGTGATGATCTGCGCCAGCAGCGGCGCATCGCCGCCCATCTGGCGGGCGAGAACATAGGCGCTCGACGAGGTCGGGACCGCCGAACAGATCGCGACGATCGCCAGGCTGTCGCCCGACAGCCCGAACCAGACGGCGAGGACGAGGGCAAGTGCCGGCATCAGCACCAGCTTGAAGACGACGCCGATCGCAGCGCTGGCGCTTGGGCGCAGCAGGCCTTCGAGATGCAATCCCGCGCCGGTGACGAGCAGGCCGATCGCGAGCGAGGAGCGGCTGAGCGCGTCCGCCACCTCATGCCAGAGTTTTGGCAGCGGCAGGTGGGTGACATTGACCAGGAGCCCGATCGCACAGGCCCAGATCAGGGGATTGCGGACCAATGTCATGACGATGGCACGGCCGGATTGCTTCTCGGGCGCGGCATAATGCGCGAGCACGGCGACGCTGAACACGTTGACGAGGGGAATGATGGCGACCATGGCCACGGAGGCGAGCGCCAGCCCGACGTCGCCGAACATGTTGGCGCAGACGGACAGCCCGACGAAGGTCTGCCAGCGTGTCGCGCCCTGGAAGATCGAGGTGAAGGCGGGGCCGTCGATGCCGAGCCGCGCCAGGGCGGGGCGGAGCGCGAGGCAGAGCAGCGACATCGCGAG
>NZ_JALBHA010000180.1:0-11024 GCF_023006445.1 Bradyrhizobium sp. SHOUNA76 | reverse complement strand
GAGAGCCCCGCGGCCCAGCGGGTGTCGCCGGACAGCACTTCGGTCGCCAGCACGACGTCGCCGGAGCGCAGCGTCGGGTCGAGCCCGCCAGCCACGCCGAAGGAGATCACGCCGCGAATCGTATCAGGGTCCACCACCGTCAGAAGCGCCCGCAACTGGGTCGGGCTGCTGGATGAACAGATGACCGCCATCCCGGGCCCGGCCGCGATTCGGGCCTCCTGAACCAATCCAGTCACGATCAATATCGGCCGCGGGTCGATGGTATTACCCACGGTAAAATAGTCCCCCGTCCCCAAAGTCACATTCCGACCCCTACCACCCTGCTGTTGGTGTTCCGCAAGTTCCGATACCGCGCCAGCGCCCACAGCGGAAAGAACTTCGGGTAACCATGATACCGTAGATAGAACACGCGGGGGAAGCCCGTGGCGGTGTACCGCTGCTCGTCCCACAGTCCTTTTTCGTTCTGTGTTGCAATCAGGTACTCCACCCCCCGGGCGACGGCCGGGTGATCAACCTCGCCTGCCGCCATGAGAGCAAGCAAGGCCCATGCCGTTTGCGAGGCGGTCGAGGGGGCAGCCTCCCATCCCCGGTAGTCAAGGCGGTAGCTGACGGCGTCCTCGCCCCAGCCGCCGTCCTCGTTCTGGATCGAGGCCAGCCAGTCGGCGGCCTTCCGAATCATGGGATCGTCATGACGGATGCCGGCCATGTTCACGGCGCAGAGCACCGACCAGGTTCCATAGATGAAGTTCATGCCCCAGCGCCCATACCAGGACCCCTCCGGGTGCTGGGTCTTCCGGAGGTAGGCGACCCCGTCAGCCACGTGCTTGCTGGTCTTCTCGGTCTCGCCGAGCTGGGCCAGCATGGAGATGCAGCGTGCGGTGACGTCCTCGGTCGGCGGATCGAGCAGCGCGCCGTGGTCGGAGAACGGGATGTTGTTCAGGTAATATTCGAGATTGTTGACGTCGAAGGCGGCCCAGCCGCCGTCGTCGCTCTGCATCCCCTCGATCCACTCCCGGGCGCGGGCGATCGCGGCATCGTAGCCGGTGGCGCCGTGCTCCCGGCGCATGCGGTCCATCGACATCACCACCACGGCGGTGTCGTCGAGGTCGGGGTAATGCGCGTTGTTGTACTGGAAGGCCCAGCCGCCCGGACGCACGTCAGGCCGCTTCACCGCCCAGTCGCCCTTCACCTCGAGCTCTTGCCGCGGGATCAGCCAGTCGAGGCCCTGCTTGGCCGCCGGCACCGCCTTGTCGCCGCCGGCTTCCAGCAATGCGTGGGCGGTCAGCGTCGTGTCCCAGACCGGCGAGACGCAGGGCTGGCAATAGGCCTCGTCGCCGTTGATGACGAGCAGCTTGTCGATGCCGCGGCGGGTGATCGCACGCGGCGGGAAGGTCTCGTCCTTGCCGAGCGCGTCGTACATCATGACGATGTTGGCCATCGGCGGATAGATCGCGCCCATGCCGTCCTCGCCGTTGAGCCGCTCCTCGGTGAAGGCGAGCGCCGCATCGATGGCGCGCTTGCGCAGGCTCTTGGGAAACATCGGCTCGACCACGCGCAAGATGCCGTCGAGCGCGCGGAACAGCACGAACCAGGCCATGCTCTGGTGCGGTGCCTTCGCGGTCATGCCGATCGAGCGCGGATCCTGCAGGAACAGCTCGTCGATGCCGACGCCCAGCGGATTCTTCGCGCGCGGCTTCAGCGCTGCTAGCACCATCAACGGCACCATGGTGGTGCGCGCCCAATAGGAGATCTTGTTGAGGTGGAACGGCGACCAGAACGGCAGCAGCACGATCTCGATCGGCAACACCGGCACCGCGCGCCAGGTCACCACGCCGTACATCGCAAGCAGGAAGCGCGTGAAGACGTTGCTGTTGATGGCGCCACCGCGGGCATGGATCGCCTCGCGCGCACGCACCATGTGCGGGGCGTCGACGGAATCACCGATCATCTTCAGCGCGAAGTACGCCTTCACGCTGGCGCTCATGTCGAACTCGCCGTCATGCACCAGCGGCCAGCCGCCGTGAGCGCCCTGAACGCGGCGCAGATAGTTGCCGATCTTGGCCTCGAGCACGGTGTCGACCGGCTCGGCGAGAAAATGGCGCAGCAGGACGTATTCGGCCGGGATCGTGCAGTCGGCTTCGAGCTCGAACACCCAATGGCCGTCGGATTGCTGGAAGCCGAGGACGCCTTGCGTCGCCGACGCAATGCTCGATTCCAGGGTGCTTGAATCCAAGGTTTCGCGGCTGGTCGCGTTCACGGAATCCATCACGCTCGATTGCTCCGATAGTCGATTGAACTTGACCGGGACATTGCCCGTCAGGGCCGCTCTTCAGGATCCTTTGGCGGCCAAAACCAGATCGGCGGCGCGATCGCCTGACCGCACCGATCCCTCGATGGTTGCAGGCAATCCCGTAGCAGTCCAATCACCGGCGAGAAACAGGTTTTTCAGCGCAGTGACCGGCCCCGGACGCAGGGCATTCTGGGCCGGTGTTGCCGCAAATGTGGCACGGCGCTCACGCACGATCTGCCACGGAGGCAGCTCGCCGGAGACACCGCCGGCCTTGCAGACGTCGTTCCAGATCGCCTGCGCGAGTTCCTCGCGCGGCATGTCGACCAGACGGTCGCTATTGCTGATGGTGACGGAAAGCCGGTTCGGGAACGCAAACAGCCACTCCACGACGCCGCCGATCACGCCGAGGATCGGCGCCGAACCCGGCGGCGGGGCGATGCGGAAATGCGCATTCACGATGGCGCGGAATTCGGTCGGCGTCTTCAGCCCCGGCAACAGGCCCGCTGCAGCGCGCGGCGGCACCGCCATCACGACGACATCGCCCTTGCTGAGCTCGATCACGTCCTCGCCGCCGAAATTCAGTGCACTGGCCTTGCCGTCGCTGGTCGCAAACGAGCGCAGCTCATGGCCGAGCTGAACGGTGTGGCCACGTTCCTGCAAAAACTTCACCGCCGGCTCGATCAGCACGGCGCTGAGGCCGTCGCGCGCGATCAGGGGACGGCAGGCCTGCCCGCCAGCAAGCAGCGTCTCGCGCACGATCGCACCGGCAAGCCCGGCCGAGCCCTCGGGTGGATCGACGTTGAGCGCGGCGAGCAGGAGCGGCTGCACCAGGCGCTGATAGAGCACGCCTTCGGTAGGAATGGCCTTGCCGACCAATGTCTCTTCCGACGCCCAGATCAGCGGCGCCAGCTTCAGATAATCGATCAGCCCGGTGTCGGGCACGCGGCGGCTCTCGTCGAGCACCCAGGTCGGCAGCCGGCCGGTGCCGAGATCGATCTGCCAGCGCTGCCCGGTCTTGAGGTCGACGAAGGGAAACTGCGCGCTTTCAGGACCGACCAGCCCAGCCTCGGTGCCGATCGCGCGCGCATAGGCACGCGCGTGGCTGTTGCCCGACAGCAGCAGATGATTGCCGTTGTCGATGGTGAGATTGGTGGCGCCGTCGAAATAGGAGCGGCAACGGCCGCCGATCTGCTGCGTCGCCTCGTGCACGGCGACCTTGAAGCCGGCATTGGCGAGCCGAACGGCGGCGGAAAGGCCGGAAATTCCAGCACCGATGATGTGAGCTGTGTTTTGCATCAGATGAAAGCGTAGCGGAGCAGGATCAGGATACGTGTGACCTTTGACACACGCACCGGCTGGCGCGGCGCATTGAAACCGCGGGCGATCAGCAGATCCAGAATCGAATGATAGTATTTCGACATGATCCGCGGCGCGCGCACCGCGCGGCGCTTGTTGCGGTTCATGATCTCGTCCGACTTCTCGAAATGCATCTTCGCACGCTGCGTCAGCGGCAGGCAGACCTTCGGCAGCGCGCGCTCGGCGACCACGCGGTTCGGATCGTCGGAGGTGATGCCGGCATGCAGCAGCGCCTCGCGCGGCAGATAGAGCCGGCCGAGGCCGGCATCCTCGTCGATGTCGCGCAGGATGTTGGTGAGCTGAAGCGCGCGGCCCAAATGATAGGCGAGCTGGATCCCGTCTTCACCCGGCAGGCCAAATACCCGCACCGACAGCCGTCCCACGGCGCTGGCGACGCGATCGCAATAGAGGTCCAGCGTCGCCATGTCGGGCGCGCGGATGTCCTGCGGCACGTCCATCTCCATGCCGTCGACGATCGCCAGGAAATCCTCGCGCTTCAGGCCGAAGGTCTTCACCGAGGCGACGTAGTCCTTCAGCCGCGGCGGCGGGTGTCCCTGATAGAGTGCGTCGATGTCGTTGCGCCATTCCTGAAGCGCGGCGAGCCGCTCCTCGCGCGGACCGTCGGAATCGGCGATGTCGTCGACCTGGCGGCAGAAGCTGTAGATCTGGAACATCGCTTCGCGCTGGTCATGCGGCAGGATACGCATCGCGGCATAGAACGAGCTGCCGGATGCGGTCGAGCCATAATTGGCGCCGGGCGAGGTCGCCTCAAGCGTCATGTGCAGTCCCCGGTCTGGAAATGGCCTTGCGTCCGATCGCGCGACGGCCGACTTCGCCGATCATTCCGGCGAGGCTGAAAGTGAGCAGCTCGAACTTGTTCAGGTGCACGCGCTCGCGCAGGGGATCGCGCACCTTCAAGAGGCGCACGATGCGGTCGGCGTAGGCCTGGATCACCGAGACGTCGACGCCGAGGCGGAAATCCCGGATCTCGGCGCTCAGCGACCTGCCCTCGTCGAGCAACGCTTCGTTGCGGACGGCGAGCGCCTGCAGGCAGGCCAGCATCGCCGGCGGCGACTGCGACAGCCCGAGCTGCTCGACGGAGGCGCCGTGAGCTGCCAGCGCATCGCGCGGCAGATAGACGCGGTTGAGCTCGCGGAAATCCTTGCCGCAATCCTGCAAATGGTTGTTGATCTGGAGGCCCGCGCAGAGCGCATCCGATGCGGCCCAGGTCGAGGTGCTCTCGCCGTGGACGTCGAGCATGAAACGGCCGACCGGCATCGCCGAATAGCGGCAATAGTGAATGACCTCGTCCCAATTCTCGTAACGCAGCTTGGTCACGTCCATGCGGAACGCGACCAGCACGTCGAGCGCATGGCGCGGCGCCATGCCGCGTTCGGCGAGCGCGCGGCGCAGAGTCACGGCTTCGGCCTGGGTGTCGCCGTTGCCGAGCAGCTCCGCCTCGAGCAGGTCGAGATAAGCGAGCTTCTGGTCGGGCGGCAGCGTCGCGTGGTCGGCGATATCGTCGGCGGTGCGGACGAAATTGTAGTACGCCAGGATCAGGGCGCGATGACGCGGATGAATGATCCAGGACGCGACGGGAAAATTCTCGTCGCGGTCACCCTTGCCGGATCGCAATTCGCTCGCAGAGGTCATCGAGGGCTGGTTTACAATCGTTTGGATAGAAAGGGCTTCTTCGCTCGCGGGCTCATGCCGGCGATCCGCCGCGGTGCCCCCATATAGGGGAATACGGCCGCAAAACCAATCCTGTCTGTCGATGGCTGCCCGTTGCGGATCGCACCCGAAAAGGCGGCCCTGGGGCCGCCTGTTCTGGGCCAGTGGCCGAGCTTACTGGTTGTGGGTCTTCAGGACCTGGTCGCAGGCCTGCGAGATCTTGGCCCGGTTCTCCTTGAGGCAGGCCAGGATGGTGAAATCGCCCTGGTCGATGACCGGACGGCAGAACTTCTGCACGTCGCGCGTGCAGGCCTTCTGCTCGGCGTCCGTGCCACGCCCTTGCTGGGCGAACGCCGCCGTCGAAACAGATGCCGACAGCAGGGTGAGAGCGACGAGAAGCTTACGCATTGTATTCCTTCATTCTGACGGCAGAATCGCACCGGACCCGGACTGCACAGGGCGGATGACCGGAGCGGATTGTTCTGATGGCAAGTCGCCGCGGGAGGTGCGGCCTCAGAGAAGGCACAAGCACTGGCAAATGCGGCCAAATTGGCGCCGCACCCACCAAATCAGGTCTTCCCTGAACTCTCATTGGCAAATGTAAGAGATTGATACTACGTCATAATTCAGGGACGCTGCGTTTTACTGCATACCTGTTGCAGGGCTGCATCTCTCCGCCCCGCTTTTCCCGCCAGAAACATGCGGAAACAGGACAAATCGGCGAGCCCGAGCCTGGCGCGAGGCGTCGTGAACCGCCATCTCTGGCGGCTCGGCTTTGAACCTGACACTGGCTCGGAGCACTAAACTTTCGATGTGGCGAGACGTTCTCAAGGGTAGGCGGGCGTTGTTCCAAAACGGGATATTTGAGATGACATTCTTTGGGCGATCTGGACTGGCAATCAAGGCGGCGGGCATCGGAGCGGCGCTGCTCTTTTCGGTTTCGACAAGCCACGCTCAGTCGTCCGGCCCGTTTGCCGGCTTCGACGGCGCGTGGACCGGCACCGGCACGGTGTCGCTGTCCGACGGCTCCACCGAGCGCATTCGCTGCAAGGCCGACTACAAGGTCGCCGGCAGCGGCCTCAACCTGAAGCAGGCTCTGCACTGCGCCTCCGACAGCTACAAGTTCGACCTCACCAGCGACGTGACGAGCCAGGGCGAGCGCATCTCCGGCAATTGGAGCGAGTCCAGCCGCAACATCTTCGGCAACCTCCAGGGCACCGCCGGCGGCGGCCAGATCGACGTGTTCGTCGAGGCCAACGGTTTTGCCGCCAACCTCTCGCTGCGCACCAACGGCACCAAGCAGACGGTGCAGATCAGCTCCAAGGGCGAGATCCGCGGCGTCAACATCACCATGACGAAGAGCTGATCCTCTCTTCTCGGCCAAGAGAAATACGGCCCCCAGTTCTCGCGAGCCGGGGGCTTTTTGCTGGCACGAACTCACCAAGACGGACTTGCCGAGATGGACCCAATACGCAGACATCTGCTCAAGGCCGCCGGGCTCCTCATAGCCACCCGCGCCTTCGCCAATGATCGGCAGGGAGCGACCATGCAGCCTTCACCCGTGAAGCCGCGTCACGTGCTCTGCTTTCTCGGCAGGGACGATAAACTGCTGCAACCCTCGAAAGCGATGGCCAAGACCATCGCCGATTTCAACTTCGAGATCGACCGCACCTATTCGCAAGCCAAGCCCGATCCGCGCATGGAACGGTCGTTCGGCGTGTGCTGGGACCGCGTCTTCCCGAAAGCTTGGTCCGCATCCGACGAAGCCGCCGTGGCCAGCCACAAATCGGTCCTCTACGTGCAAAGCCCGCCGATCGATCAGCAGAAGTCGGCCGCCTATGCGGCCGCCGCCTTGCTGATCGTGGACGAGATGTTCGACGCAGGCGCCATTGCGGCGAAAGGCGAAAGCGCCGGCGTCGCCCATGGCGTCGCGCGGTGGCGCAGTCTCGCCGATCAGGCGCGCAAGGGCTCGAAGACCAGCCAGGGCCTGAGGATGACCCCCGCCGTCACGAAGGCGTGTCGTCTCGCGTTCGCCAAGCGCCCGCTCGCCGGCGATCGCTATTACGAGTCCGTCGGCTATCACCTCGTCGGCTTGCCGGAGGTTTATGTCGCGACATCGCGCGGCAGCGATCGGGACGCGGTCAAACTGATGGACGAGATCGCTGACGCCATGGCCGAGCACGGCATCGAGGCCACGCTGCGCGACCGAAAGCTCACGCTGTCGCGGGAGCAGGACTACGCCGAGAGCGATTTCAAGTTCAATCCGTACGGGATCGTCCGGATCGACGCGTGAGCGGAGATCGCCATCAGGACAAGCGCTGCGGCTGCGATCAGCGCAAAACCGACGGCGGCCCTATTGCCACCGACGCGCTGTGCAAACCGCGGCACGCAGAGCGCCGAGGTCAACAGCCCAATTGGCGTCATCGCGGCATTGGCCCCGATCAGAAGATCGCTGAATGGTTCCTTCTTGAGGACCAACGCGAGCAGCGGCGAAGACAGTCCCCGGTGATTGGAGCTAAACCGGAAGAGACAGGATCCCGCGAGTCGATGCGATCACCGGCAGGGTTTGACGCAAACTGATGCTCCGGCTTGACGCGCATGCAGCCGTCCTGGAGCTGCGGCTGTCACCCAAGGCGTTTCACAATGCCGTCGCTCGCCGCCTGTCCGCTGATCAGCGACATCCCAAACGACAATCTCGCAGCCCTTGGTTGAACAAGGTCGCGCAGCAAAGGTTCGTCAGCCGTGAAAAAGATCGGTCCCAAGCGCGTCTGTTGCGCTTGAGAACCCGAAGGACGCTCCACGTGCGAGCGCGATGGCGACTAGATCGCCGGCTTGTCGGTTCCCTGCAGCTTGGCATGCAGGTTGATCAGCCACATCGCCGTCGGCCTGAGGATGAAGAGGTCAGCGACCAGCGCCATCACCATCGAGAAGGCACTGAGCCACCCGAACAGCCGCAGCGACGGCAGGTCGGAGAACACGGTGACGACGAGGCCGCAGGCCAGCACCACCGTGGTCAGAATCAGCGCCGGTCCGACCAGCACGGTCGCCCGCTCCACCGCGAGCGCGGAGCCGACGCCCGGCCTGCTCTCGAGCCTGAGGCGATTGAGGAAGTGGATGGTGGCGCTCAAGCCCAACCCGAACGAGACGGTGAGCGCGACGACGCTGGCGAATTGAAGGCCCTCGCCCATCGCCCACAGCACCGTTCCCGACATCACGACGGGGAAGATGCCCGGCAGGATGCAGGCGAGCATCACGACCCAGGAGCGGAAGGCAAGGCCGATGAAGATCGCGACCAGCGCGAATTCGACGGTGAGCCCGCGGTTCAGCTTCTCGATCATGCTGGCCGAGTTGCGCGCGGCTATCGCGGCAAGACCGGTTACCGCGACCTCATAGCCGGGATGCTTCTTGCGGACGGCGTCGAGTTCGGAATCGAGCTTGTCGACGATCGGCAGAAGCTGGCTTGAATCCTTGTCCGGCACGCGGCCAGCCACCACGACTGCGTCCTGCTCGGCGTCGATGAAGCGCCGCACCAGATGCTCGGGGATGACGCTGACATATTCCTTCAGCGTCGCGACGTCGGCGCTGCCGGCCTTTTCCGCAAGCCAGCGGCGCAGGGTCTCGACCGACCAGACATTGCCGACACCGGCCGCCTTCTCCACGGTCGCATGCACGTCCGCGATGGTCTGGAGCGTCTCCGGCGAATAGAGCGATTCACCCTTCGGGAACTGGATCAGCACGTTGACCGGATTGGCGCCGGTGAGCTTGGCATCCAGCCGATCGCTGGCGGCGACTGCCTGACGCTTGTCCGGCACCTGGTCGGCGAGCCGGTAGCGCGGCTCCAGATTGGCGTAGATGACGCCGAGGCCGCCGACGAACAGCACCGCGATCAGGCTGAACAGGCCGGGCCGGCCCACCATGCGCACCGCGATCCAATAGCAGAAATTGCGCAGCGCCTGGACGCCGGCATCCGCGCTCTGGAACTTGACCGCGAACGTCTTCTCGTTGCGCACGAGCAGCACGCCGAACACCGGCACCAGCGACAGCACCGCGACCAGCGCGATGATGGTGGCGGCGAGGCCCGCCTCGCCGAACTTGCGGATCAGGTCGGAGTTGGAGAACTGGAGCGCGATGAAGGAAATGCCGGCGGTGCCGTGCGTCAGCACGCAGGCCGGTCCCACCACCAGCACGGCGTTCTTGAACGCGGTGAACTTGTCCTGGCCCGCGATCAGCCGGTCGCGCGCGGCGAAGGTGAGCTGCATCGAGTCCGAGAAACTGATGACCATGATGAGCGGCGTCATCACGTTCAGGAACATGTTGAGATTGAAATTGGCCCAGCCGAGCGCGCCGAGCGCCAGCAGGATCGCGATCATCGGCGGGAACGCCGCGGCGACCATGAACGAGATCTTGCGGAAGAAGATGATGGCGATGACGCAGCCGGCAAGGATGCCGAGGATGTTGTAGGTCAGCCCGTCGCGCTCGACCGCGTTCCGGATCTCGAGCTGCATCACGGGCACGCCGGAAAGCTGCACGTTGAGCCCGGTCTCGCTGAGATCCTCCTTCATCAGCGCGCGGATGTCGGCGACGGTCTTGGTCAGCTTGCTGGAGGCGACCACCTCCGGATCGAGCGACAGCACGATCAGCGCCAGCGTGCCGTCTTCCGACAGCAGCTTGCCGCGGATGATCTCGTTGTTTTTGACGGTCTCGATGAACTTGTCGTAGTCGGCGCCCTGGGGCAGCTCGGCCGGGAACAGTGCCGCCGGCAGCTTGCCCGGCGCCGGCGCCTGGCGCGCGGAAAAAAGCGAGACCAGTCCGCGCGTGCCTTCGACCAGCTGCATGTCGGTGACGAAGTCGCGCAGCTTCTCGAGATTATTCCGCGCCAGGAGGCTCTTGCCTTCGACCACGACGAGGACGTCGAATTCCTCGGCCGGGAACTTCTTCGTCACCTCTTCATATTGGTGGAATTCGCGGCTGTCGGAGCGAAACAGCTGCGACAGCGAATCGTCGATCTTGATCCGGTGGATGCCGAACACGGCGCCCACGATCAAGACGAGCAGGACGATGCAGGAAACGATCGGCGCCCGGACTGCGATCAGCCCCAGACGCTCCAGCCCGAAGGCGATCGAGGACGTAGGTCCCTGCTCGACCTTGTCGACATGAACCTCATTCTCGCTGTGCTTTTCGAGCATGCCTTATCCAGTTCCTAAATCGACTCGGTCTTGAGAGCTTGTCGCGCCCCGCGAACGGCTTGAAAACGCCATACCAATGGGAAGGCTTGCCCTTTGAAAATGCGCGGAAAATCGCCGTGGGGGGTTTAGCAGGTCAACCGGTCTTTTCGCAAGCAGGCGAAGTGTGGCCAAAATCGATCAAGAAGCGGCGATCTGGGCCCCTCGATGCCGGTCATCCGGGCGGGAATGTGCCAATTCGACGCGGCGCGCGGTCCGCGCTCTCGTCCTTCAGCGCCACGCCGCTGACCTGCCGCGCCAGCCCCTCGCGGACCAGCCAGGCGATCTTGAAGGCGGCCTCGTCATAGCTGAGCCCAGCGTGGTGGATGTTGGACACACAATTTCGCTCGGCATCGGTGCGGCCGGGCTTCGGCGCGAAAGTCAGATAGGCGCCGAGACTGTCGGGCGCAGACAGACCGGGCCGCTCGCCGATCAGCGTCGCCACCATGCGCGCGCCGAGAATCGCGCCGATCTCGTCGCCGAGC
>NZ_JALBHA010000017.1:0-43547 GCF_023006445.1 Bradyrhizobium sp. SHOUNA76 | reverse complement strand
CGTCGCCGTGGTCGACCCCTTCTCGCCGCGGCAAAACGGCGGCAACGGCCTGGTCGTGCGGCCCTTCGCGCCGGCGACGCAGGCGGTGGCCTATATGCTATGGTCGGAAGCAGAACCCCTGTCGCGCCTCGCCAAGGCCTTCTTGAGCGAAGTGCGGCAAGCAAGCTGTTTACTGAACTGAGTGCCGGCCCGCGGCCTGATCCAGCGCCCGGTCATCGTTGAGAGGCACTGAGCACAAATTTTGCATAATACCGGGTGAAACGAGTGCCCTCATGAACCTCATCAGCCTCGACATCCGCATGCTCCGCTCGCTGATCTCCGTGGTCGAGACCGGCAGCATCACTGAGACCGCGCGACGGCTGGGCCGCACTCAACCAGCGATCACGCTGCAATTGCAGCGGCTGGAGGAGCTTACCGGCAAGCAGCTGTTCGAGCATGGTGGCCGCAGGCTGACCTTGACCGACGACGGCACCACCGTCCTCACCTACGCCAAGTCCATCCTGAGGTTGCATGACGAGCTGATTTCGCAGCTGGCTTCGCAGGAGATCGAAGGCCAGGTCGTGCTCGGTACGCCCGACCTCTATGCGGCGTTCATGCTGCCGCAGATTCTGAGCGTGTTCCGAAAATCCTTCCCGCGCGTTCAGGTCGAGCTGAATTGTGCATTGTCCACCCCGCTGGTCGGCCTCGTCAAACGCGGCGATGTCGACATTGCCCTCGTGACCCGCATGAACGACTTCACCGGCGGCCAGGTGGTGCGTCGCGAGCAGCTGGTGTGGATGACGGGCGAGCAATCCGCCGCGCATCAGGAGCGCCCGATCCCGCTAGCGCTGCTGCCGCCGGGCAACATCTACCGCGATTACGCCATCGATACGCTGGAACGCGCCAACCTGCGCTGGCGCATCGCCTGCGTCAGCGAAAGCGTCGGGGGACTACAGGCCGCGGCCTTCGCCGGCATGGCCGTCACCGTGCTCGGCCGCAGCGCGCTGGTGCCGGCGATGCGCGAGATCGGGGCCAACGAGGGCCTGCCGCCGCTGCCGAAGATCGAGCTGCTGCTCTACAAATCCAGCGGCGCAACCTCGAAGGCGGCGACCGCGCTGCACGATTATCTCGCGCACTACCTCCGCCTCGACGAAGAGCTCAGCGGCCGCGGCGCGCCGATCGAGCTGGGCTAGGCCGCTAAAAAACTCGAAAACAACCCCATGCACAGTAGAGCGGCCCTTGTTCGCAAAGGGATTTTCGCGTGCTGCTTCTCGCAGAGCCGCGCCGTCTTTTCGTTCGGTACTTGAGTTGACACGTCGGGCAAAACACCTGCACGATTGCATTAAGACCCCTTCACGGGCCCTCCACTGCCCTCACGTAGCGCCACCGGCGGCCAGAACTTCGCCCAGGGCTGCACCTGCTCGAACGCCGCCGCGATACGGAAGATCGTGGGCTCGTCGAGCCAGGGCGCGATGATCTGAAGCCCGATCGGCATGCCATCACGATCGAAGCCGCAGGGCAGCGTCGCCGCAGGAAGACCGGCAAGATTGATCGGCCAGGTAAAGGGCGACCAGCCAAGATGCGGATCGACCTTCCTGCCATCGATGGTGTCGACGCCGATCTGGCCAGCCTGGAATGCAGTGACTGCAACAGTCGGCGTCACGAGCGCATCGACGCGTTCGAACAGCTTCACGAAAGCGCTGCGCGCCTGGCCACGGCGGTAGCTCGCTGCGATGTAGTCCGTGCCGCTGTAGTCACGGCCGGCACTGACAACGGCTTGGTAGTCCGTCTCAGAGCTTGCGAGGTCGGCTGCGGATTTGGTCGCGACCGCCGCAGCCTGTTCGGTGAGTGCGATCGGCTTCAGCGTATGCTCGAGAATTCCGGGATCGAGATCCGGCCCATCCATAGTGACCCGCGCGCCACAGGAATCGAGAATGGCGAGCGCCTTGTCAAACGCTGCGCACACGTCCGGGCTGACGGCGGCATAGCCGAGATCGGCGCTGGCGCCGATACGAACACCATCCAGGCGCCCAGCATTCGCATCGAAGCAGCGCGTGGACACCGGAAGACTCGCGGCATCACGCACATCGTAGCCGGCGATGATCCCGAGCGTCAGCGCAGCGTCCGAAACGGTGCGCGTGATCGGCCCGGTATGGGCAAGCGAAGCCCAGGACGGCGGCGAGAAGCCCGGCGAGCGCGGCACGAGGCCGAAGGTCGGCTTCAAGCCGAACACGCCGCAGAAGGAGGACGGCACACGGATCGAGCCGACACCGTCAGTGCCAATCGCGATCGGACCGCAGCCGGCGGCAACGCCTGCCGCCGCGCCGCCGCTCGACCCCCCACTGGTGCGACCAGGATTCCAGGGATTGCGCGTGATACCTGTGACAGGGCTATCCGCCGTCAACTTATAGCCGGACTCGCAGGTCGTGGTCTTGCAGGTAATGATCGCGCCGGCCGCCTTCAGCGCCGACACAACCGCGGCATCGTCCCCGGGCACAAAGCCTTTGTTCATCGGCGAGCCGGCATAGGCCGGCACGCCCGCGACGAAGACGAGGTCCTTGATCGTCACCGGCACGCCGGCGAGCGGCCCCTTGGCCTCACCGGCGCGCATCTCCTTCGTGAGACGGTCGGCCTCTGCCCTCGCCTGCTCGTACATGGGCGTCACAACCCCGTTGCAGGCCTCGTTCGTCGCCTGAAGCGCGGCGATGGTCTCGTCGACGACATCGCGCGGCGTGAAGGCCTTGCGCCGGTAGCCGGCCATGATGTCGGTTGCAGAAAGCGCGCCAAGGCCAGTCGGCGCCGGCGGAAAGGCCGTTCGGCCGGAACCATCAGTCATCATCAAACCCAGGAGCTAGCTGAGCGCCGCGTCGACGGCGCGCTTGGCCATCACAGTAACGAGATGCGCCCGGTAATCGGCTTCGGCATGGATGTCGGAGGTGAGGCCCTCGGTGTCGATCCTGATCGCCGCAATCGCGGACGGATCGAAATTGCCCGACAGCGCCGCCTCCATCGGCGGCACGCGGAACACGCCGGGCCCAGCACCGGTGACGGCGACGCGAACGCCATCGGCGAACTGCGCGACGAACACGCCAACCAGCGCATAGCGCGAGGCCGGAGCCTTGAATTTTGCGTAGCCGGCCTTGACCGGCACGGGGAAGCGGATCGCAGTGATGATCTCGCCCGGCTCCAACGGGGTTTCGAACAAGCCGCGGAAGAACTTGTCGGCCGCGATCTCGCGCTTACTGGTGACGACGGTGGCGCCAAGGCCGAGCACGCCGGCGGGATAATCAGCAGCCGGATCGTTGTTCGCGACCGAGCCGCCGATGGTGCCGCGACTGCGCACAGCGGGATCGCCGATCATCGAAGCCAGCGCCGCGAGGCCGGGGATTTTGGTCTGCACCAGCTTCGAGCCCGCCACCATCGCATGCGGCGTCATCGCGCCGATGGTGATGGTGGTGCCGCCGTCGGTGATACCCTTGAGGTTTGCGAGCTTCGACAGGTCGACCAGCGCCGGCGGATTGGCCAGCCGTTGCTTCAGCGTCGGGATCAGCGTCATGCCCCCGGCAACCGGCTTACTGTCCTCGATCGAGGTCAGGAGCTTGGCCGCATCCGGAATCTGGTCGGGCTGGTGATAGGCAAATGGTTTCATTGTAGTCCTCCCTATTCCGCCGCGACCGGCAGCGACGCGTTTTGCAGCAGGCGCCAGATCCGGTTCGGGGTCGCCGGCATGTCGACATGCGTGACGCCGAGGTGCGAAAGCGCGTCCACCACCGCATTGATGACGGCGGCCGGCGAGCCGATGGTGCCGACCTCGCCGCAGCCCTTCACACCCATCGGCGTGTGGGTGCAAAGCGTCGAGTGGGTCGCAACCTTCATCATCGGCAGATGATCGGCGCGCGGCATGCAGTAATCCATCAGCGAGCCCGACAGCAACTGGCCGGACCCCTCGTCATAGACCGCGTTCTCAAACAGCGCCTGGCCGACGCCCTGCACGATGCCGCCATGCAGCTGGCCCTCGACGATCATCGGGTTGATTACCGTGCCGACATCATCGACCGCGGTGTAGTTCACGAGGGTGACCGTGCCCGTTTCGGGATCGACCTCGACCTCGGCGATGTGGCAGCCGCCGGGATAGGTGAAGTTGATGGGGTCGTAATAGGCCTGCTCCTCCAGCCCCGGCTCAAGCACCTCGAGCGGATAATCGTGCGGGACATACGCGGCCCCCGCGATCTCCTCGAACGTCTTGATGCGGTCCGTACCGGCGACGGAAAACTTGCCGGCCCCGAACTGGATGTCGGCCTCGGACGCTTCGAGCAGATGCGCGGCGATCTTCTTGCCTTTGACGATCACCTTGTCCGTCGCCTTCGACAGCGCGGCGCCTCCGACGACTAGCGAGCGCGAGCCATAGGTCCCCATGCCGAACTGGACGCGGTCGGTATCACCAAACACGATGTCGACGTTGTCGAATGCGACGCCAAGCTTGTCAGAGACGATCTGGGCGAAGGTCGTCTCGTGGCCCTGCCCGTGATTATGCGTGCCGATCATGACCGTCACCTGCCCGGTCGGATGCACGCGCACCGTGGCGCTCTCGTAGAGACCGCCGCGTGCACCGAGCCGTCCGGCAAAGCGCGATGGCGCAAGGCCGCAAGCCTCGACGTAGGTGGAGTAACCGAGACCGCGGAACTTGCCTTTGCGGGCAGAAGCCGCCTTGCGCACGCCAAAGTTCTTGACGTCGGCTGCGACCAGCGCGCCGTCGAGACAGCCTATGGGATCGCCGGAATCGTACTGCACCAGCACCGGTGTCTGATACGGATAGGCCTCCTTCGGGATCATGTTGCGGCGGCGGATCTCGACGCGGTCGATTCCCATCTCGCTCGCAGCGACGTCGACAATGCGCTCCAGCACAAAAGTCGCTTCGGGCCGGCCCGCGCCGCGATAGGCATCGACCGGCACCGTGTTGGTGAACACCACCTTCACGTTGCAGTAGATCGCGGGCGTGGTGTAGACGCCGCCGAGCAGCGGCCCGTAGAGATTGGTCGGGATGTTCGGTCCGAAGGTCGAGAGGTAGCCGCCCATATTGGCGAGCGTGTTGACGCGGAAGGCGAGGAATTTGCCGGTCTCGTCGAGCGCGAGCTCGGCCTCCGTGACGTGATCGCGGCCATGACGATCGGAGACGTAGCCCTCCGAGCGGCTCGCGACCCATTTTATCGGCCGCCTCACGCGCTTGGCGGCCCAGGTAATGACCGCCTCCTCGCCGTAGTGGAACTGCTTGACGCCGAACCCGCCGCCGACATCAGGCGCGACGACGCGCAGCTTGTGCTGAGGGATGTTCAGCACCAGCGCGCCCATCAGGAAACGCACGACGTGCGGGAACTGGCTCGTGGTCCACAGCGTGTAGCGATCGGTGCCCGGCTCGTATTCGGCGATCGCCGCGCGCGGCTCCATGGGATTGCCGATCAGGCGATTGTTGACAAGGCTCAGCTTGGCGACATGCGCCGCCTTCTTGAATGCGGCCTCGACCGCGCCCTTGTCGCCGAGCTCCCAATCGCAGCAGATGTTGTTCGGCACGTCGTCGAACAATTGCGGCGCGTCCGGCCTGATAGCTTCGAGCACGCCGACCACGGAGGGCAGCACCTCGTAGTCGACCTTCAAGAGTTCGGCCGCCGCATTGGCCTGCTCCGGCGTCTCCGCGACGACGAAAGCGACCATGTCGCCGACGAAGCGCACCTTGTCCTGGGCCAACATCGGAAACGGCGGCTCCTTCATCGGCACGCCTTTGGCGTCCGTGATACCCCAACCGCAGGGCAGCGATCCCAGTGCATCGTCGGCGACATCGTCGCCGGTCAGCACCGCTATGACGCCGGGCGAGGCCAGCGCTGCGCTCCTGTCGATGCCGCGCAACGCCGCATGGCCATGCGGCGAGCGTACGAACACGCCCGCCGTCATGCCCGGCCGCTTGATGTCGGAGACGTAGTTGCCGCGGCCGGTGAGAAAGCGCTGGTCCTCCTTCCGCTTCGGTGCGGCGCCGATGCCGATCACATTTCCCATGGTCACTCCCCCTTGGCGGCGTTCATGGCGGCAGCGCCGGCCATGACCGAGACGACGATGTTCTGGTAGCCGGTGCAGCGGCAGATGTTGCCTTCGAGGCCATGACGGACATCGGCCTCCGTCAGGTCCGGCTTCTCGGTCGCGAGCGCGACAGCGGTCATCAGCATGCCGGGCGTGCAGAAACCGCATTGCAGGCCGTGATGCTCGCGAAACGCCTCTTGCATCGGATGCATCAGGTTCGAGCCCGCCGCGCCTTGCAGGCCTTCGATGGTGAGTAGCGTCTTGCCGTCGAGCGCTGGAGCCAGCAGCGTGCAGCTCTTCACCGGCAGGCCGTCGAGATGAACCACGCAGGCGCCGCACTGACTGGTATCGCAGCCGATATGGGTGCCGGTGAGGTTGAGTTGCTCGCGCAAGAGCTCGGCGACGAGCGTTGCCGGCTCGACCTCGACAGTGGTTGGCCGTCCGTTGAGTGTGAAGGATATCTGCACGGTCATGCTCCTTTGCGCGACGGGTCTTTAGGCAAGTGGAAGCGCGCTGCCGGTGGCCCATGTGGCCATCACGACGTCGCCGACGGTGAAGGGATCTGCGAAGAAGGTCTTTTCCGGCACATAGGCCACGAACTCGTCGTCCGGCACGGTGTCGAGCATCACCTTGACGAAATAGCCCTGGTATTCGATCGCGAGCACCCGGCTCGGCAACGATGTGGTGCAGCCCGGCGGCAGGTCCCTGCCCGGCCGAACCAGCGCGACATCGTCGCGGCGCACCGCGATATCGACCTTGTCGCCGACGTTGACGCTCGGGCGAGCCTGAAGCGGCACCTCGATGCCTGAGGGCCCCGCCTGCGCAAGCGTGAAGCTGGCGCCGTTGACCTTCTCGACGTGCCCCGACAGCACATTCTGCCCGCCCATGAACTGGGCGACATAACGGTCGTGCGGATGAGCGTAGACATCGCGCGCCGGCCCGGCCTGCTTGATCTGGCCCTGCTCCATCACCACGACGAGGTCGGCGAGTGCGATCGCCTCCAGCTGGGTATGGGTGACGTGGATGAAGGTGATGCCGAGTTCCTGCTGCATCCGCCTGAGCTCCTGCCGCATCTGGACGCGGAGCTGCTCATCGAGTGCCGATAGCGGCTCGTCGAGCAGCAGCACGCGCGGCTCGGTGATCGCAGCACGCGCCAGCGCCACCCGCTGTTGCTGGCCGCCGGAGAGCTGGGCCGGCAGGCGGTCGGAGAATTGCGTCAGCCGCACTTTCTCGATCATGGCGTCGGCCGCGCGCAGACGATCGGCCTTGGACATGCCGCGCACCCGCAGGGCGAAGGCGACGTTCTCGCGCACGGTGAGATGCGGGAACAGCGCATAGGACTGGAACATCATCGCCGTGCGCCGCTGCACCGGCGCGAGGCCGACGACGTTCTGGCCGCCAATGACGATCTCGCCCGCCGTCGGATCCTCATGGCCTGCAATCATGCGCAGGATCGTCGTCTTGCCGCAGCCGGAAGGGCCGATGAAGCAGCAATAGGCGCCGTCCGCGATCTTCAAATTAACGCCGTCAACCACGTTGGTGACGCCGTCGAAGCTCTTGCAGACACCCGCCAGTTCGATATCGCCGCGATCGTTTTTCATTCCTAGCCCTTTGCCCGGCTGCCGCGCTTCTTCTGGATCAGCACGATGGTGCCGAGGCTGGCGCCAATGACGACGAAGGAGACGATAGTGGTCACCGTTCCCAGCGCGTAGAGCGAGGGCGAGGTGACGTTCAGCGTCATGCTCCATATCTCCAGCGGCAACGTATTGAGCGAGCCCGCGGTCTGTAGACTGCGCGCAAACTCGTCATAGGACAGCGTGAAACCGAACAGCGCGACCGCGATCAGGCCGGGCGCCAGCACCGGGATCATCACCAGCCCGATCGACTGCCACCGGCTCGCGCCGAGATCGTAAGCCGCCTCTTCCCAGGCGTGATCGAAGCGCGACATCACCGCGAACATCACGAGCACGCCGAATGGCAACGTCCAGGACAGCTGCGCGCCGAGTGCCGAGGTGTACCAGCTCGCGTTAAGCCCGAGCGCCTGGAACAGAAGCCCCGTGCCGAGGCCGAGCACGAGACCGGGCGCGACCAGGCTGCCGATCATCATGTAGAAGACGAAGGTGTCGCCCCGGAAGCGCCTGCGGAAGCCGAGGCCGGCGAGGAACGAGACCACCACCGTGATGACGGTGACGATGGCCGCGAGCTTGATCGAACGGTCGAACGAGCCCTTGACGTCGCCGGTACGCACCTGGGTGAAGAGGTCGACGAACCAGTGCAGCGACTGCCCCTTCATCGGGAATACGAGCCCGCCACGGATATCCTGGAACGACAGGACGTAGATGCAGAACATCGGGCCGTAGAGCGCGATGACGTAAGACGTAAACAACGCCGCCAACACGTAGAACGTCCACGGCCTGCCGTCCTTGCTCGGCGCGATTGCCTTGATCGTCGCGGCCGCTGCCGGCTTGGAGATATCGGTTTTGGGCATGTCGGCGAGAACCGCGCTCATCGCGTGATCTCCTGCCTCATATCGACGGTACGCAGGATCAACGAGACGATGGCGACCAGCACCAGTGTCAGCAGCACGGCGCTCGCCGCCGCGGTCGGATATTGCAGCACGCCGACATCCTCGTAAAACGCACTCACCACCGAGGCCGAGCCGCCGCCGGACATCACCTTGACCACGAAGAAGTCGCCCATCACGATCGAGACCACGAAGATGGTGCCGAGCGCGATGCCGCTCTTGGACATCGGCACCACGATCAGGCGCATGATGTCGAAGCGGCTGGCGCCGGCGTCGATCGCAGCCTCGATCAGCTTCTTGTCGATCCTCGCCATGGAGTTGAAGATCGGCACGATCATGAAGATCGTGAGCTGGTGGACATAGGCGATGACCACCGCAAGGTCGGAGAACAACAGCACCTCGAGCGGCTGGCGGATCACGCCCGCTCCTAGCAGCGCCTGGTTGATCAAGCCTTCCTTGCCGAGCAGCGGAATCCAGGAAATCATCCGGATGATGTTCGAGGTCCAGAACGGAACGGTGCAGAGCAGGAACAGGCCGATCGCCAGCAACTGGTTGCGGACGTGAAACACCAGGAAATAGGCAACGAAGAAGCCGATGATCAGCGTGAAGATCCAGGCCAGGACCGTGAACTTGATCGTCGCCAGATAGAGCTTCAGTGTCAGCGCCGAGTGCAGCACCTCGACATAGCTTGCGAGCGTGAAGCCGGGGGTGAGCCCGCCAAAGCCGTCGGTGGCGAAGAAGCTCGCACCGAGCACGACCAGGATCGGCGCCGCAAAGAACGGCACCAGCACCAGGACCAGCGGCGAGACGTAGAGCCAGCCGGCCAGATTGGATCGCGATGGAGTTGGACTTTGAATTGGATTTGGCTGCATGTCAGCGAACGCCTCGACGTCGATCTTCACCCGCCGGCGCGTCGCCGCGCCGGCGCCTTTCGTCAGGGAAAAGCAGGTTTCAGGCCACCTTGAAGTCGTTCCAGCGCTTGTTCATGTAGGCGGCCTCGTCCATCAGCGTGTTCCAACAGGAGATGTTCTTGACGCGGTCGAGGAACGAGCCGCCGTCACGCTTGGTGCCGGCCTTCTCCATGGCAACGCCGTAGGGATCGTTGACCACCTCCGGCGCGGGCTGGCCCTCGTACCAGAAGGCCCATTCGGCCCGCGTGAGGAATTTCTTCGCGGTCGAGGGCACGGGGCTGTAATAGCCGTAGCGCGCGACGAAGCCGCCCTGCCAGCCCGAGAGGTACCAATTCAGATATTCATAGGCAGCATCGAGTTTCTTGCCGGAGAGATGCTTCATCAGGCCCATGCCGTTGCACCAGCCGCGGTAGCCTTCCTTGCCGTTCTTGACGTTGACAGGCGCGTAGACGCAGGGAATTTCCTTGACGCGGACAGCCGCGACCGCGGGCGACCACATCGACTGGATGACCACCTCGCCCGCCGCCATCAGCTGCACCGACTGGTCGAAGGTGGTCCAGGTCGCGCGGAACTGGCCCTGCTTCTTCAGCTCGATCAGCTTGTTGCAGGTGAAGTCGATCTCCTCCTTGGTCATGTTGCCCTTGTTGCCGTACTTGATCAGCCCGGCACTCTCGAAGCAGAGCGCGGCGTCCATGATGCCGATCGCGGGCACGTCGAGGATCGCGGCCTTGCCCTTGAACTTAGGATCGATCAGGTCCTTCCACTCGGTCACCTCATGGCCGACGAGGTCGGGGCGATAGCCGATGGAATCGGCGTTGTAGACCTGCGGCAGGAAGGTCGCCCATTCAGTGACGCCGTCATTGAGATCGGTCGCATCGGGCTTGGCGATGTACATGGCCTCATAGGGCGAGATGCCCTGGCGCGGGATCTTGTGACCGTCGATCTCGCCTTTGGTGAAGATCGGCAGGATGTTGTCGAACTCCTTGATCTTCTTGACCTCGATGCCCTGGATCACGGCGCGCTTGGCGGCGAGCTTGGCCTGCCAGCCCTCGAGATCGGCAATATCGACCGTATTAGGCTGGCTTATGAAGCGGTTGATGGCGGCGGAGGTGTCGAGGTTTTGCATCGTCACCTTGAAACCGAGATCCTTGGCCGCCTGGTCGCCGATCGCTTTCACCACCGAATAGGACACGCCGACATGTCGCAGCTCGATGTCCTTGATCTCCTGCGCCCAGATGGTCGGGAAACCGCGGATCGCATCCGCCCCCACTGTAGCGCCAGCAACTGCCGCCGCGCCCTTCAACAACGTGCGGCGGCTCAGCTTTTTCGCAGGCCTCGCCTCCGTTCCCGCCGGATCGGAAGTGAATGTCCCCTTACCCTCATCAGACATGGCAACCCTCGTTGGTTACGATGAACGCCCGCACCGGTCGCCATTGACCGACTGCAGATGTGATCGGTTGCGCGTGAGGCTAGGGTCGGAATTTTGCGAAGTAAAATTGGAAGTAAAAATTTGCGACATAAGCGCCACTAATGGCTCAACTCTCTGCACTTCGTCGCGGCAGGCGACTCAGGAAGGCAGCAGGGCATAAGTACCGGTCGCTATGACGAGATAATTGTCGGTCTTTCGTTTTGGCGAACTGTTCGAAGTCTGAGCCTGCCTTTCGAAGAAGCTCCTCGCTCTTACCTGATCAACGACGCAGCGCGATGCGCCGCAAGGGATGACTTTGGGCCTCCGCAACTGAACCTGCTGATCAACGCTTGGTAGTTCGAAGGTCCTCCGAAGGATTGGCTATGCTCGTTCGCCGACGGCCCACGCCAGTTTTCAGCAAGTCTGCTCACGTTGGTCGTGGCAAGCTTTTCTTGGATTTCCCCCTGCACACGTCGTGCACACGCCGCCTTCTAACCATTTGAAAGACCTAAACTCTCGCTCCAGTCCATCATGGGTGCCACGGAAAAGCGATAGTCTTGCGATTTCAATGATTTACCTTATCATCTCAATAGGATGAAACACGAACGTGTGCACTCCAACTAGCCGAATTTGCACACGTTTGTACCTGTTTTGACCTCTCAGTGCACACGTAGCGCACACGAATTGGGGAGTGCACACGGCCGTGGCCAGCTTCACGCATTTGCCTTCCGGGAACTGGCGCGTCCAGGTCCGCCGCAAGAACCGCTACGTGTCAGAGACCTTCCGCCGGCGCAAGGACGGTGAGGATTGGGCGCTCGATATGGAACGCAATATCGACCGCAGTGGATCACCAAAACCACGCGCTGCTGTCCAGGCGCGTACATTCGGCGACATCATCGACCTTCACGTCGAGGATATGCATGAAGTCGGGCGCCCTCCCCGCCGCTCAAAGGCCGCCGTGTTGGAAGCACTGAAGGAAGCGCTGGGAACAGTGAAACTGTCTAAGCTCAATCGCGAGCGACTTATCGAATTTGGACGCAAGCGCGCGAAGGAAGGCGCTGGTCCGGCCACGTTGGCGATCGATTTTTCCTTTATCAGAACCGTGACTACGCACGCTGCAGCCGTTCACGGCATTGAGCTCTCGGCCGAAGAGGTTCGCTTAGCACGCTTTGCAATGAAGCATCCGACCCCTATTCTACTCCGCACAGGGCGCGGCTAGGCACCTTGCCTATTTCGGAAACAGCTTGTCGCGAATGTAGCGCGAGGTTGGGGTCAATTTCAGCCCGCGCGGCTTTCGCCATTCCACCCGGTCGAGCTCCTTCTTGTCGCCGATCTTGAGGGGGCCCGAGGCCTTCTTGCTCAGGAGGATCGCATCGCTCATCCTTCGGCCGGACCTGCGGTTCTTGCCGTTGACTTCCTTCCACAGCCTCAACTCGCCAAGCCTGGAGCTTGGGCAGCTCCTCCATGATCTCGCGATGGAGGCATTTTCTCTCGCTCTCGCCGGCCCGCCTGCGGCCGCCCGGAAAATCCAGCGCTTGTCGCGCCGCCGCCTGACCAGGAGCACCCTACCCTTCCTTGGAACGACAAGCTTTGATGACGTCGCCATTCGCTAGTCCGCCAGCTCGATCGCGAGAGGTTGGTGGTCCGAAGCATCGGTTGCTTCGTTGACCTCGATGCTGCGCACGCGACTGACCAGATCCTCCGTGACGAAGATGAAGTCGCGACAGTCCGGCCCGTCGACCCATTGCGCGCGGTCGTAGATGCCGCACGTTGGCGGCCGCGGGCAGCCGGGACGATTGGCGGTCCACGCGTCCCGATAATTCAGACCCGGCCGGCTGGCCCGGTCGATCAGGGCATGCTGGGGATCGGCGACGTCGAAATTGAAATCGCCGCACATCAGGCTCGAGGCAGCGACGGTCTGGCTTCCATATGGCTCATCGTGCCGGGAGCTCGCCTGCCTGGGGCTCTCCGACGCGTCCTGCTGCAGATCCAGCAGCCGCGTGATCTGCGCGTAACGCTGATCGGCCGAATGAAACTCGAGATGCGTGTTGACGATCCGAACCGCGCCGAACGTCGCCTGAACCGTCACCTCCAGGGCGTGACGGCGCATGCTGCGCACCCCACCCGCGCCCGGAAACGGCAACAGGTGATTGGCGATCTGCACCACCGGCAACCGCGACAGCGTCATGTTGCCGAAGCAGTGGATGCTGCCCGCGCGATCCATCGTCTCAATCGCCGGCCGGAAGATCGCGGAATAGCCCGGCAGCAGCTCTGCGAGCTGCGCACTCTGGTCCGCACCATCGCCGAATCTCGAAAAATTCACGCTCAATTCCTGGAAGCAGAACACGTCCGCATCAAGCGTCCGCCTGGCCACTGCAACGATCCTGGAGAGATCGGTGACGCCGTCGCACCCCTTGCCGCACTGAATGTTCCAGGTGAGAAGTCGCATTACCGGATACCCGCGCGCATGAATGACTGAACGAACTGGCGCTGGAACAGCAGGAACGCGATCAGCAGCGGCGCCATCGTCATAACCGTCGCCGCCGTGATCACCGACCAATCGACGCCGGTCTCAGGCGCGCCGAACACGGCAAGACCCACCGTGAGCGGCCGCGCTTCCACCGAATTCGTCACGATCAGCGGCCATAGGAAGTTGTTCCAGTGATAGCTGACGGAGACGAGGCCGAAGGCGACATAAGTGGGGCGTGCCAACGGCACATAGACCCGCCAAAGGATGACCAGTGGGCCTGCTCCCTCGACCCGGGCGGCTTCGACCAGCTCCTGAGGCACGCTCTTGAAGGTCTGCCGCAACAGGAAGATACCAAAGGCGCTCGCCAGATAAGGCAGCGCGATGGCAGGAATCGTATCGAGCAATCCCAGCCTGGCGATCGCGCGGTAGTTCTCGACGATGAGGACGTCGGGCATGATCATGAGCTGGAGCAGCACGAGCGCGAAGGCAATGCCGCTGCCCTTGAACCTGAAGCGCGCAAAGGCATAGGCGGCCAGCGTGGACAGGATGAGCTGGCCGACCAGGATGAACGTCACCAGCACGACCGTGTTGAGATAGTACCGGGCGAACGGCGCCTGCTTCCAGGCCCGGGCGAAATTCTCCAGCGTCCAGGGCGCGGACAGGCTGAACGATGTGGCGTAGGCCGCCGGATGCAGCGCGCTCCAGAAGGCATAGGCCAGCGGAGCGAGCCAGATCAAAGCCAGGAGCCATGCCGCGACGGCCTCGACGGGGTGTGTCCGGCCTCTCATTGGTAGTGGATCCTGCGATCGAGATAACCGAACTTCAACAGCGCAATCGCGCTGAGCAACATGAGAAGCACGACCGTCAGCGTTGCCGCGTAGGAGGAATCCTGGAACGTGAAGGCGACCTCATAGATGTAATAGAGCAGCAGCGTGCTGGCGTTGTTCGGACCGCCCTTGGTCATGATGACCAGATGGTCCACCAGCTTGAACGAGTTGATGACGGCATTGATGGCCACGAACAGCGTGGTCGGCATCAGCAGCGGGAACGTGATGCGGCGGAACGTGTACCACCGGCTCGCGCCTTCGATGGAGGCGGCTTCATCGAGGTCCGGCGAGAGCTGTTGCAGCGCCGCCAGATAGAAGATCATGAAGAAGCCGGCTTCCTTCCAGATCACCATGACGATCAGGCAGCCCATCACCGTTGAGGGATCGCCGAGCCAGTTCCAGCCGCCGAGGCCGAACAGCCCGCGCAGCTGATCGAGCGCGCCGTAACCCGGCGTGTAGAAGAACAGCCAGATGTTGGCGACGGCGATCATCGGCAGCACGGTCGGCGTGAAGTACGCCAGTCGCAGAAAGCCGCGGCCGCGCATGTTGCGATTGACCCAGACCGCCATGATCAGAGCCAACGCGATCGAGGTCGGGATGGTGCCGAGCGCAAACCAGAAATTATTGATCAGCGCCTTCCAGAAGATCGGATCGGCCGCCATGGCCTGGTAGCTGTCCGCCCCGACGAAGACCTCGTTGCCGTTCCGCTTGGTGATGAACAGCGAATGCCGGAGCGTTGCCAGGATCGGCCAATGCGTGAACGCCACCAGCAGCACCGCCGCCGGCAACAGCAGCAGCCACGCATTCACGGCATTCCACCACGCCTGCGACCGAGCGCGGCGTTCGGGGATTGGCGATGAGGCGGCGAGATCGGTCATTTTGGAGCCGGCGGGATGGCGGCGAACCACCCCCCCGCCATGTCCCTTCCTTTGCGCTTACTTGGCGGCGCGCAGCACGCGGTCGGACTGCGCCTGCGCGGCGGCCAGCGCTTCCTGCGGTTTCTGCGAGCCCGTGACCGCGGCCTGCACAGCATCGTTCACAAACTTGTAGATACGGCCGTTTTCGTGGACGGAGAGCTCCGGCACGGCATGCTCGAGCTGATCGCGCGCGACGGTCGCCTGCGGAAAACCCTTGGCGTAGTCTTCTATCGCCTTGGTCTTGTAGGCGGCCGGCGACACCGCGACGTAGCCGGTCTTCATGCTCCACTCCGCCGCACGCTCGGGTGCCGTCATCCACTGGATGAACTTGACGGCGGCCTTCTGCTGCTCGGGCGAAGCGCTCTTGAAGATGTAGAAGCTGCCGCCGCCGGTCGGCGATCCCCGCCGCTCCTTGGCCGGCAGCATGGCCACGCCGAACTGGAATTTTGCGGCGTCCTTGACGGCTGTGAGGTTACCCGTCGTGTGCCACATCATCGCCGTCTTGCCTTCGAGGAAGTCGGTGCGAAGCGTCGCCCAGTCGATGCTGCCGGTCGGCATGACGTTGTGCTTGCGCGACAGGTCGACCCAGTAATCGAGCGCGCCGACCGTCTTCGGCGCGGTGAGGTACACCTCGGTGCCGGTCTCGTTCATCATCTTCTGGCCGTTCTCGATGGCGAGCGCCTGCAGCATCCAGTAGCCGTAGCCGGTCGTCGGGATCTCGACGCCCCAACGCGTCGTGTTTGCGCCATCCTTCTTGACCAGCTTCTTCGACATCTCGACCATTTCGTCCCAGGACGCCGGCGCCTTCTCCGGATCGAGGCCCGCTTCCTTGAACGCGTCCTTGTTCCAGTACAGAACGATGGTCGAACGCTGGAACGGGATGCTCCAGGTCTTGCCGTCGACCTGGCCGTTGGCCATGAACGCGGGATAGAACTCCTTGAACCAGGCCTTGTCGCTGACGAGGTCGTCAAACGGCACGATCGCGTTCTCGTCCAGCAGCGTGAACACGTCGGTCGACAGCAACACTGACAGTTGCGGCGGCTGCCCACCCTTCATGGCGGTCATCGCCTTGGTCATCGTATCCGTGTAGTTGCCGGCATAGACTGCCGTCACCTTGACGTCCGGATTGTCTTTCTCGAAGCGCGAGACCATGTCGTCGATGATCTTGGTGACGGGACCGCCGACCGCGACCGGATAGTACATGGTCAGATCCACCGCGGCAGCGGGACGCGCCCCTATCGAGAGCAGGGTAAGTGCGGCTGCCATCAACATCGTTCGTCGCGCAAACATCTCTCTCTCCCTCTGTAATCCGCCGAGCGCCTGAAACCACCGCTGCTATCCAGCGGAGGTCGCCAGCCGGCCCTCCCTGGCTGAAGTCTCCAATCGACATTCCGAAGCTGGATCGAACCGATGCTCGTGACCGGCCTCCCAGGCCAGCCGGATATCCTCGCCGGGCTGAACCTTGCTGAACCCTTCGAGTCGAACCGAGATCGGCTGACCGTCGATGTCGCACAGCACGATACTGTCGGCCCCGAGATGCTCGACGGCCTTGACCCGCGCAGCATGATCCCCACCGGCCACAATGCGGATGTGCTCCGGCCGAATGCCGATGAGACGATCGTCCTGACGGACCAGATTCATCGGCGGTGTACCGATGAACCGCGCCGTGAACGCCGTCGCCGGCCGGTTGTAGAGCTCTTCCGGCGAGCCGTTCTGCTCGATGCGGCCATCGCGCATCAGGACGACGCGGTCCGCCATGGTCATGGCTTCGGTCTGATCGTGGGTGACGTAGACCATCGTCACGCCGAGACGTTGCTGCAACGCGCGGATCTCCGTTCGCATCTCGTGTCGCAACTTGGCGTCCAGGTTGGACAGCGGCTCGTCCATGAGACAGACCCGCGCCTCGGCAATGATGGCGCGCCCCAGCGCGACGCGCTGGCGCTGCCCTCCCGACATTTGCGACGGCTTGCGGTCGAGCAGATGCGTCAAACCAACGATGTCGGCGACGCGACGAAGCCGGGCGTCACGCTCGGCGCGCGACACGCGCCGCACGCGCAGCCCGAAGATGATGTTCTCGGCCACGCTCAAATGCGGAAACAGCGCATAGGACTGGAACACCATGGAGATCTTCCGGTCCGCCGGCGACAGGCGGGTCACGTCGACGCCGCCGATGGCGATCGTGCCGGCATCGGCCTCCTCGAGACCGGCGATCAGCCGCAGCGTGGTCGACTTGCCGCAGCCGGACGGTCCCAGCAGCACCAGCAGCGAGCCCTCCTCCGCCGTCAGACTGATGTCGTCGACGGCGCGCATCGCGCCCCACGACTTGGAGACATGATTCAGCGTAATCGCCGACATGGCCGGTTCGCTCTCAGCATGATGCAGCTACGCTGATGGCGGCTCGATCCAACGGAGCAGCGGCAATGCCGGCCCAGACCGGTCCATGCCTCCTCCCTCGAGCCACGCGCATTCATCGGCGTAGCGACTATTATGTTCATATGAACATAATGTGACACCATATGAAACACAAAATTGCGTCTCAGCCGTTCAAATGATACTTTTGTCGGGAACGGAGGGCTTATGCCCAGGAGCGCCATCACACGTCAGGTCCACATACTGGAGATCGTGCGCGAGCAAAGCTTCGCTTCCATCGAGCAGCTTGCGGTGCGTTTCGAGGTGACCCAGCAGACCGTCCGCCGCCTTGTGAATGCGCTCTGCGACCAGGGACTGCTTCGACGCGTGCATGGCGGGGTCAGCCTCCCCGTCCAGAATCAGAACCTCGCCTACAGCAGCAGACACAGGCTGAACGCCGAAGCCAAGCGGCGCATCGCGCATGCGACCGCCAAACTCATTCCCGACGGGACGTCGCTGATGATCGGGCTCGGCACGACGCCCGAATATGTCGCGCAGGCACTCTCCCGCCGACGGGATCTGCGGGTGATCACCAACAGCCTGAACGTGGCTGCAGCCTTCTCGCATAATCCGGACGTGGAGATCACCATCGCCGGCGGCACGCTGCGGCCGCTCGACCGTGACATCATTGGTGAGGCCGCCGTGCGCTTCTTCTCGAGATTTCGCGCCGACTTCGGGATCTTCGGCGTCGGCGGCGTCGATCCGGACGGCACGTTGCTCGACTTCCATGTCGAGGAAGTCAAGGCACGCCAATCCATCGCCGCCAATTCACGAACGTCCGTGCTCGTGGCCGACATCACCAAATTCGGGCGCAATGCGACAGTTCGTGGCGGCCACCTCGACGAGTGCCACCATCTCGTCATCGACGACCGATTGCCGGCAGCATTTGAACTGATTGCGCAAAGATATAGCGGCCAGATCCATACCGCCGGCGACGCTCGCGCAGATTTCGAGCGCCTCGGCAATACCTAGCCGGTACCTGCACATCGTCGCTGCTCGGTCCGATCGCGCCTCCCCGGAGGCGAGGTGCGACATCTATTCACCCTCCGCGCCGAAGGGCCGGGGGACGATCCAACCTGTCACGATTGACCTGTTATAACATTTCGGCAAATGTCCTAACTAATCGGAAATAAAAATCCGGATTTTCGGGAGGATCGCATGCCGTCATTCACGCCGACGCGACGAACGCTACTCAAGACCGGAACTGCAGCCGCCGCTTTCGCGACGTTTGGTCCGGCCTTTCTCCGGCAAGCTGCCGCGCAGGACGCCGACCTCGCGCCTTACAAATCCGCTCAGATCGACTGGCAGCAGGTCTCCGGCGAGACCATCACGGTCGCCGTGATCCCGGCGAGCTATTTCGAAAACCTCATCACGCTCGCGCCGCAGTTCAAGGCGCTCACCGGCATCGACGTCCGCTTCGAGAAGATTCCGCCGGCGCAGATCCGGCAGAAGTGCGTCATCGATCTGACCTCGAAGACCGGCACCTATGCGACCCACGCCGCCGATCCCATGTATTACGCGCTCTATGCCGCCAACAAATGGGTCGAGCCGCTCGACACTTACCTCGCCGACAAGTCGCTGACCGATCCGGCCTGGTTCAAGCTCGACGACATCATTCCGGCCTGGCGCAGCGCCAACGGCATCGACGGCAAGCTCTACGGCATGCCCTATGACGGCGAAGTCACCATTCAGGTCTATCGCAAGGACCTCTATGACGCGAAGGGCCTGAAGCCGGCCGACACGCTGGAGGCCTACATGTCCAACGCCGCGGCGTTGAACACGCCGAACGATCGCGTCTGGGGCGCAGCGCTGCGCGGCGTCGCCGGTGCCGGCCAGAACATGTACATTTATCCGTCGATCTTCCGCGAGTTCGGCGGCGACTGGATGAAGGGCGGCAAGCTCACCGTCAACGGCCCCGAGGCTGAGGCGGCGCTCGCCTGGTACGTCGACATCATGAAGAAGTACGCGCCGACAGCGGCGGCCAACTGGAACTGGCCCGATATCGCCGACGCCTTCTCGCAAGGCACCGTCGCCAGCTACATCGACGCGCATTCGTCGGCCTCGGTCATCAACAACCCGGAAAAATCCAAGGTGGTTGGCAAGGTCGCCTACGCGCGCTGGCCGAAGGGCCCCTCGGGCAAGCGCACCACGTCGATCTGGAACTGGGGCTTCCCAATCAATTCCGCGCTACCGGAGAAGAAGCGCAAGGCGACCTGGCTTTTCATCCAATGGGCCGCCAGCGCCGAGACCCAGGCGCGGACCGCGCACAAGTTCACCGGTCCCACCAAACGCTCGGGCGTCAACCGCACCTCGGTGTGGAAGGATCCGGATTACATCAAGCTGATGAACGGCTTTGGCGAGAACTTCGTCGAGGCCACGATGGGCGCTCTGCAGGAGGACACGGACGTCGACTGGCGTCCGCGCGTGCCGCAATGGCCGGCGATCGGCGACACCATGGCGACCGCGATCCAGTCGGCCCTGTCCGGCCAGGCTACGATCAAGGCTGCACTGGACGACGCGCAGCGCCGCATCGAACCGATGATGCGCGGCTGAGTCATGGCGACGACAGCGGAGATATCGGCCGGGATCGCGAGCGAGGCGCCTCGCAGCGATTTCGGACGCGTCCTGGCGCAGCGCGAGCGCCGGTTTGCGGCGGCCCTGCTTGCACCGGCCTTTCTTGCGCTGCTCGCCACGACGACGTTTCCGCTGCTCTTCCTGGTCTACACCAGCGCATTCCGGATGGATCTGGCGATGCCGTTCACCAACGGCTTTGTCGGATTCGAGAACTACCAGGTGCTGCTCTCCGACGAGCGCTTCTGGACCTCGCTGCTGGTGAGCCTCGTCTATACCGGCTCGACCGTCGCGCTGCAGGTCATCATCGGCCTGGCGCTCGCCCTGCTGGTCATGGACATGAAGCGTGGCCAGGGCTGGTTCAGGGTCATCGCCATCCTGCCCGTGGTGCTGTCGCCGGCGGTGGTCGGCATGATCTGGCGCACCTTCATGCTGGCGCCGGAGTTCGGCATCGTCGACTTCCTCGCCATCAACGCCGGCCTCGGCAGCAAGAACTGGCTCGGCGATCCCACGCTCGCGATGGTTTCGGTGATTGCGATCCATACCTGGCAGTGGACGCCCTTTGCGTTCATGGTGCTGCTGGCCTCGCTCGCCTCGCTGCCCGAGGACATCTACGAGGCGGCGCGGCTCGACCGTGCTTCCGCCTGGCAACGCTTTCGCCGCATCACCCTGCCCTTGCTGCGTCCCGCGATCGTCATGGTCATCATCATGCGGACCATGGTGGCGCTGACCGCGTTCGCGGCGATCTTCACCGTCACCGCCGGCGGCCCCGGCACGGCGACCGAGATCCTCAATCTCTATGCCTACCGCAAGTCCTTCACCGAACTGTCGATCGGCTACGGCTCGGCGCTCGCAGTCGCGCTGATGATCGTGACCATCATCATCTCCGGCATCCTGTTTGCGATGCGGAGGGCGAAATGACGGCCAAGCGCCTCCGCATCATCGCCCTGCTCGCGATCTCCATTGTCTTTCTGCTGGCCTGGGCGTTTCCGATCGTCTGGAGCGTGCTGAACTCGCTCAAGACCGATTCCGACGTACTGGCCTATCCGCCCAAGCTAGTGTTCGCGCCGACGCTGGAAGCCTATCGCGACGTGCTGTTCGGCTCGGGATCGATCCTGCCGAACCTGCTCTCCAGCGTCGTCATCTCGGTCGGCACCACCATCGTCACCATGCTGATGGCGGTGCCGGCGGCCTACGCGCTGGCGCGCCTGCGCTTTCGCGGCAAGAAGTTCGCGGGCTTCTACGTGCTGGCCACGCAGATGCTGCCGCCGGTCGGCATCATCATCCCCTACTTCCTGGTGCTGCGGAACATCGGCTGGATCGACACTTATCAGGGCATCATACTGATCTATCTGTCGTTCTCCCTGCCATTCGCGATCTGGCTGCTGGTCTCCTATTTCGAGGACATTCCTTTCGAGATGGAGGAAGCCGCCTATCTCGACGGCGCCAGCCGATTGAAGACATTGTGGCGGATCATCATTCCGCAGGTCCGTGGCGGCATCGCCGTGACGATCGTGTTCGTGTTCCTCAATGCGTGGAACGAATTCCTGTTCGCCGTCGTGCTCAGCGGCAACACGGTGCGTCCGGTCACGGTTGCCATGTTCAATTTCGTCTCCGTCGAGCAGACACTGTGGGCCAAGCTCGCCGCGGTCTCGGTTCTCGCCATGCTGCCTGTCGTCGTCCTCGGCGTGGTCGCGCAGAAGCATATCGTGAAGGGCCTGACGGTCGGTGCAGTCAAGGGCGGAGGGCGCCGATGAGCGGCCAAGGTCAGGTCAGTTTTCGCAACATCGTCAAGATGCACGGCGAGTTCGCCGCGCTGAAGAACGTGAATTTCGACATCAAGCCGGGCGAGTTCTTTGCCCTGCTCGGCCCGTCCGGCTCGGGCAAGAGCACGACGCTGCGCATCCTCGCCGGCTTGGATGCGCCGACCGCCGGCCGCGTGCTGATCGACGAGAAGGACGTCACCTCGACGGATGCGCGTGACCGTGACATCGCCATGGTGTTTCAGAGCTACGCGCTCTACCCACACATGACGGTGGCCGAGAACATCGCTTTTCCGCTGGAAATGGCCAAGCTGCCGAAGTCCGAGATCGCGCCCGCCGTGAAGGACGCGGCGCGCAAGGTGAAGATCGACCATCTGCTCGATCGCAAGCCGGGCCAGCTCTCGGGCGGCCAGCAGCAGCGCTGCGCGCTGGCTCGCGCCATCGTGCGCAAGGCACGCCTGTTCCTGCTCGACGAGCCGCTCTCCAACCTCGACGCAAAGCTGCGGCTGGAAACCCGCGCAGAGTTGAAGAAGCTGCAGCGCTCCCTCGGCGTCACCGCCGTCTACGTCACCCACGACCAGGAAGAGGCCATGACGCTCGCGGACCGCATGGCGGTGTTCATGGCGGGCGAGATCCAGCAGGTCGGCACGCCCGCGGAGGTGTTCGCCCGCCCGAACTCGATCGACATTGCCGGCTTCATCGGCAATCCCCCGATGAACCTCGTCCTCGCCCGTTACGTGGATGGCGACGTCGTCATCGCCGGCCATCGCCTCAAGACGACGGCCACGACCCCGGGTGAGCGCGATGTGGTGGTCGGGCTTCGGCCCGGCGCCCTGCGCATGACGGAGGGTGGGCTCGGTGCGCGCGTCGATCTGATCGAGGATCTCGGCGATACCGCCGTGCTCGATCTCGACTGTGCCGGCACCACGATCCGCATGCGCGTCGCCGACGGCAACATTCCCGGCGAGGGCGACACGATCTCGATCACAGCCCGGCCGCAAGACATTCACCTGTTCGATCCAGCAACACGCATGCGGTTCTGACACCATGGCTGTTCAAACACGCAAGAAAAAAGCCGCGCCGCTCGGCAGCGACGTGACCGCGGAGGGCTCCACGCCCCTGCATATCCAGATCCGCGAATCGATTCGCAGCCAGGTGCGCAACGGCAAGCTGATCGACGAGGCCGGCCGCCTGATGACCGAGGCCGAGCTCGGCCGTCATTTCGGCGTCAGCCGCATCACCATCCGCAACGCCATCGCGCCCCTGGTGAACGAAGGCATGTTCGACCGCTCGCGCGGCCGTGGCACCTTCCTGCGCTCGAACCAGCCCGAGAACTGGGTCGGCCACCTCATGGGCTTCTCGGAAACCATCCGCGACGCAGGCTACCAGGCCGGCGCCACGATCCTGCAGCAGGGCATGACCAACCGGCACGACGCCGCCGTTCGCGAGCAACTGCGCGAGCGCGCCGTCTGGCAGCTCCGCCGCTTGCGGCTCGCGGACGACACGCCGATCGCCATCGAGCACGCCTTCTATCCCCCGGATATCGGTCTCGAGCTCGAGAAGCGCGATCTGGTCTCGATCATCATGTACCGCGTCTTCGAGGACGAGCTTGGCCTCGCCATCAAGCACGCCCAGCAGACCATCAGCGCCGACCTCGCCGATGCCGGGAGCGCCAAGCTGCTGGGAGTGAAGGTCGGCTCGCCCCTTCTCTCCATCGAGCGCGTCACCTTCGGCAAGGACGGACGGGCGCTTGAGCTGCTGCGCGCCGTTTATCTGCCGAAATATTTCCGCCTCAGCATCAGCCTGACGCGCCGCCACTAGCAACGCCACACGTCAAGAACGAGGACACAAACATGCCGAATGGCGCAAAGACCCCCGATAGCCCCAACATCCTGCTCATCCTCAACGACGACATGGGCTTTTCGGACATTGGCTGTTACGGCGGCGAGATCCAGACGCCGAACCTCGATCGCCTTGCGGCCAATGGCTTGCGCTATTCGCAATTCTACAACACCGCCCGCTGCAGCCCCTCGCGCGCCTCGCTGCTCACCGGCCTGCATCCGCACCAGACCGGCATCGGCATTCTCACCTACAGCAACGGCCCTGAGGGCTATGCCGGCAATCTGAACAAGAGCTGCGTGACGATCGCCGAGGCTCTGAAGAGCAAGAACTACACGTCCTACCTCAGCGGCAAGTGGCACATCGCCAGCAGCCTGACGGAGCCGACCGACGCATGGCCGATGCAGCGTGGCTTCGACCACTTCTATGGCACCATCATCGGCGCCGGCAGCTTTTACCATCCCAACACGCTCACCCGTGGCAACGACAATATCGAGCACGAGGCGGAGAAGGATCCCTCGTTCTTCTACACCGACGCGATCAGCGATCAGGCCGCCGCCTTCATCCGCCAGCACAAGGCGCAGAAGCCCGATGCGCCGTTCTTCCAGTACGTCGCCTATACGGCGCCGCACTGGCCGCTCCATGCCCATGACGAGGATATCGCCAAGTACAAGGGCCGCTTCGATGCGGGGTGGGACAGGCTGCGCGAGGAGCGCCTCAAGCGGCTTGTCGACGACGGCATCATCCATCCGAACTGGCGCCTGACCGATCGCGATCCGACCCAGCCGCCGTGGACCGACGCGGAGCAGCGCGAATGGACGCTGCGCTGTATGGAGGTCTACGCAGCCCAGATCGACCGCATGGACCAGGGCATCGGCCGGATCCTGAAGGCGCTGGAAGAGACCGGCCAGATGGACAACACGCTGATCATCTTCCTCTCCGACAACGGCGCCTGCGCCGAGGACATTCCGGAAGGCGTCACGGCAAAGGAGCTGGTCGACCAGCTCATGATCGCCAAAGCCACAACACGAGACGGCAGGCCGGTGCGCTTCGGCAATGATCCGACCCTGATGCCTGGCGCCGAGGACACCTATCAGAGCTACGGCACCGCCTGGGCAAACCTCTCCAACACCCCGTTCCGGCTCTACAAGCACTGGATCCACGAAGGCGGCATCGCGACCCCGTTCATCGTGCACTGGCCGCGCGGCATCTCCGAAAAAGGCGGCCTGCGGCACAATCCGAGCCAGCTCACCGACGTGATGGCGACCATCCTCGACGTCACCGGGGCCACCTATCCAAAAGAGTACAACGGCAACGCCATCCTTCCCTGCGAGGGAGAGAGCCTCGTGCCGTCATTCGCGGCCGCCTATGGCAATCGCGGCCCGCTGTTCTGGGAGCACGAAGGCAACGCGGCCGTGCGCGCCGGCAAGTGGAAGCTGGTGCGCAAATATCCCGGGCCTTGGGAACTCTACGACATGGAAACCGATCGCACCGAAATGAACGATCTCGCCGCGCAGCATCCGGATCGCGTCCGCGAGATGACGGCGCAGTATCAGCAATGGGCCAATCGCTGCGGCGTGATCCCGCGCGAAAAGATTCTCGAGCTGATGAAGTCGGAAGGCGGCACGGCCTTCTGGGAGGAAGAGAAGCAGATATAGGACATGACGAAAGGTCGCTCACACTGTTGCACCCAGCGCGCCGCCGACGGCGGGCCGGCGACGGGCGCGGATGCGCAAGCAGCGATTCTTCCCAGTCCAACCCCGATCCCGCGCCGCTGGAGCTCGCTGATCGGCGGAACGTTTCGCATGGGATCGGCCGACATCGGCTTCGTCGAAGACGGCGAAGGCCCGGTGAGGCTGGTGACGCTGTCGCCGTTTGCCATTGCCTGCCACGCCGTGAGCAATCTGCAATTCGGCGACTTCGTCCGTGCCACGGGCTACACGACGGACGCAGAACGCTACGGCTGGAGCTTTGTCTTCGACGGGCTGTTGCCGGGAGCGACGCGCAACGCCCGCACGACCCGTGCTCAGGAAACACCATGGTGGATTCCCGTGCTGCACGCCTATTGGGCGCAGCCGGAAGGACCGTCGAGCAGCATTCTCGACAGGCTCGATCATCCCGTCGTCCACGTCTCCTGGAACGACGCACAAGCTTACTGCCAATGGTCCGGCACGCGCCTTCCGACCGAAGCGGAATGGGAGATGGCCGCGCGCGGCGGGTTGGACCAGGCCACCTACCCCTGGGGCAACGAGCTGCAGCCCGGCGGCGAGCATCGCTGCAATATCTGGCAGGGCAACTTTCCCGACCGCAACACCATGGATGACGGCTATTTCGGTACGGCGCCCGTTCACAGCTTTGCGCCCAACGGATATGGCCTGCACAATGCCGCCGGAAATGTCTGGGAATGGTGCGAGGACTATTTCTCGCCGAGCTATCACCGCCTCACGCCATCGCAAGATCCTCTGAACGGCGAGCCGGCGCCCAACCGATCGATGCGCGGGGGATCCTTCCTCTGCCACGAGTCCTACTGTAACCGCTACCGCGTCGCGGCGCGAAGCTCCAACACGCCCGACTCCTCATCCAGCAATATTGGTTTCCGGGTCGTACGCTTCGAGCCGCTGCGGGATCCGGCATAGGATGGCGCAGGCATCCCATCCCGCGAAGCCGGCCACGGCTCCTGGCATTCGCCCGCTGCCGTTGTTCCTGCGCAATTTCGTGCGCAATCGCGAGACCGGCCTTGTGCTTGTCGCCATCGTCGCCGGACTGCGCTCTGGAAGCTGCTCGGCGGAGCCATTGCGCAGGCGCTGGAACTTGCACCGCAGCTCGATCGCTTCGGTCTCGCCTGGCTCGAGGAGCCGATCCGCGCGGATCGCCCGCGGCAGGAATGGACGCAGCTGCGCGAGGCCATTCGCTTTCCGCTCGCAGCCGGCGAGAACATCGCAAGCCACGCCGGCTTTGCCGAGGTGCTGCGTGAGCCGGTGCTCGATGTCGTCCAGCCCGACATCGCCAAATGGGGCGGGCTGTCGGCTTGCGCGAGCATCGCCCGCGACATCCTGCGTCGGGAAAGAAGTTCTGCCCGCATTATCTCGGCGCCGGTGGGCCGCGCGGAGCGCGGAGCCTTTGGAGCAAGTCAGCCACGAACTTGAACTCGCGAAAAGCCCTAATCGTCGCGCCAGGGTTGCTGGTTTAACGCCTTGGGCTCATTCAATTCGCAATCCGATCGAGTTGATAAGGTCTCGCCATTTGGGAATTTCCCGTGCCATGAAGTTCGCCAGATATGCGGGACTATTCGACGGCGCCGGAATAATCCCTTGTGCATCGAGAATTGGCTTGATGGAACTGTCGTTCATGGCGGCCACGAACGCCGCATTGAGCTTCTCAACGATCGGCGCTGGTACGCCCTTCGGTGCAACGACGCCGAAAAAGACGCTGACGTCGAATCCCTTGAGTCCCTGCTCATCGAAGGTCGGCACGTCGGGCAGCACCGGCGTCCGCTCGATCGTCGTCACGCCGAGCGCACGAAGTACGCCCGCCTTGATGTGAGGGGCGGAAACGAAAATGTCAGCGAAGCTCATCTGAACCTGGCCGCCGATGAGATCGTTGATCGCAGGCGCGCCGCCACGATAGGGCACATGCAGGATGTCGGTGCCGGCGATGGCGTTGAACATGACACCCGCGAGGTGAGTGGATGCGCCATTGCCGGACGAGGAGAAGCTCAACTTTCCCGCATTCGCTTTCGCATACGCGATCAATTCCTGCACATTCTGCGCCGGTACTGAGGGATGTACCGAGAGCACGTTTGGCATTTTTCCGATCATGATGACCGGATCGAAGCTTTTGATCGGATCGTAGCTGAGCTTCGTGTACAGGCTCACATTGATGGCGAGCGGGCCCGATGTTCCGAACAGGAGGGTATATCCATCGGCCGGCGACTTGGCGACAAAGTCTGCTCCGACGTTGGCGCCGGCACCGGCACGGTTTTCGACAATGACGGGTTGGCCAAGCTTGGTTCTGACGCCCTCGGCCAGAGACCGCGCCAATGCGTCCGTCGGTCCGCCGGCCGCAAATGGTACGATGAATTTGATCGACCGCTCGGGAAATTCCGCCCACGCTATCGCGGGCATGGACAACGCAATGGACGACGCAAGAAGTAATTTGCGGCAAAGACCGATGAACTCCATAGGCTCCTCCCCTCCCCGCAAGGCTGACGCCATGCCGTTTTCCAACTCCTCGCCGGTTGAGTCTGGCGATCCTGTCGTGCAGCACGTCCGACTTATTGTTCCAGGAAGCTGTCCGCCCGAAATCAGCGACGAACGTCTCGCCGGCTTTCGGTCTCAACATTCCCGTCACCGTGCCGGTGCTAATCATCTGCCCCGCCTTCAGGCCGATGCCGGTCCGCGAGAGTTCGTTGGCGAGCCATGTCACCGGCACGATCGGATGGTCCAGCGCGATAGCAGCGCTGCCCTTCCGGCAAGGAGGCCGGCAAGTTCGCGTTGGGTCGACTGGTCCATTGTGATTACCTCACAAGGAGCGCGGCCGCGCGCGACAGCGGCACCGGCGCCTCACCCAGCAGCAAGTCGATGGCCTCGTCCTCCCAGCGCTGGCTCTCCAGGTTCAGCGTGTTCGGCTCTTGCAAGCGGTGCTCCAGCACAAAGCGGGCGAGCAGAAGGCGGCGGGCATCACCGCCGGATGTGCCCAGGCGCAGGCCCTCCTGGATGAACAGCGCGGCGGTGACAGCGTGATAGAGCTTGCCCGCCGCAAGCCGGCAGAATCGCTCGTTCTCCTCGCGTGAGGCGACCTCTTCGGCAAACCGCAGCGCGCCGTTGATTGCACTCTCGAGACGGGTACGGAATTGACCAGGAACTCCTTGCGTGTCGCCGAGCCGGCTGAGGAGATCATCGCGCAAGGCGGCATGCGCGCCGACCTTACCCACCGCGCGCTGAACGGCATCGAGCGCGTTGATGTTGCTGGTACCCTCCCAGATCAGGCCGAGATGGGCATCGCGCACCAGCCGCGCGTTCGGCCAATCCTCGATGTAGCCGTTGCCGCCGCGCACCTCCATCGCACCGGTCGCCACCGTGACATTGTCGCGGCAGGCCCGGTACTTGACGATCGGCGTCAGCAGCCGCAGCACCTTCTCCGGCGCGGTTGCCGAATAGAGCAGCGCGGACAGCGCCTGCTCGGTCGGCACCATCAGCTTCGCGAGTTGCCGGCGCATCAGGGGATGATCGACCACCGCGCGAGCGAAGGCGTTGCGGTGACGGGAGGCCTGAAGCGCTTCATTGAGGCAGCGCCGCATCATACCGGCGGCACGTGCCAGATGCGAGACGCGGCTGGAATTCACCATCACCAGCATGTGCTTCAGGCCCTGATCTAGCTCACCGAGCTGGTAGGCCACCGCGCCATCGAAAACGATCTCGCCGCTCGCCATGGTGCGGCTGCCGAGCTTGTCCTTGAGCCGCATGATCCGATAGGCATTACGGCCGCCATCCGGCAGCGTCTTCGGCATCAGGAACAGGCCGAGGCCACGTCCCCCGGCGGGCGCTCCCTCCGGTCGCGCAAGCAAGACAGCTAGTTCCGCATCTGCATTGGAGCAGAACCATTTCTCGCCATAGAGCTTCCAGTGCGCGCCATCGCGCACGGCGGTCAGTTCGGCCGCACCGACATCGGACCCACCCGCCTTCTCGGTCATGAACTGCGCGCATTTGAGCAGCGTGGCCGGGTCCTGGCTCCACATACGCGAAAGATAGCGCTCATGAAGCTCGAGGCTGCCGAAGCGGCGAACCAGCTCGGATGAGCTGTCGGTCAAGTTCACCGGACAGAGCAGGCCAAACTCGGCCTGCGAAAACAGATAGTGAAACACGTATTTCACGATCGGCGGCATCGCCGAGGGCCAGCCCAGCACGCCACTACGGTTGCACATCGCGTGCATGCCGAATTGGCCAAATGCGATCCGCTCCAGCTCCCGGTAAGCCGGGTGGTATTCGACCCATTCCTCGTCGCGGCCATAGCCGTCGCGGGGATGCAACACCGGCTGGTGGCGCTCGGCCTGATCGGACAGATCATAAAGCTTGCTTCCAGCGAGCGCGCCGAGCTCAGCAAGATGCGGCTCGAGATGCGCCAGCAGCGGCGCTTCCAAGTACAGGGGAAGCAAGTCCCGTACGCTCTGGTCGATGGCATAGTAATTTAACCCACGACAGGTGGGCGCCAAAGCCTCGGAGCGTCGAGACGACGCTTCGCGACGAGCCAAACCGGCATGAGCGGTCATGAGCTTCCCTCCAGATTGTCGCTCTTGGGCCGGGACGGACCCGGCCAGGCTCCGGGTATGACTTGACAGCGCTTCGCGCAAACGACTTCTTGGGCTGGGGCCTTGAGCGAGAGTCAAGGCTCGGTCATCCCGCGGGGCGCACGATCATGGCTTCACGACGACTTCCTCCGCTGCATGCCGTACGCGCGTTCGAAGCGGCCGCGCGACATTTGTCGATCACGCGCGCCGCCGACGAGCTGAACGTCACGGTTGGAGCTGTCAGCAGGCACGTCCGCGCACTCGAGGTACGCATGGGCACGGCGCTGTTCCTGCGGGGATCGCGGGGCCTGGTCCTGACCTCCGCCGGCAAAGCCTTCGCCGATTCCACGCGCGAAGCGCTGGACCGCATTGCGGACGCGGCCGAAGGCCTGCACCTCCGGCAGTTCAGACGGCTCTCCGTCGGCGTGTACGGGTTCTTCCTATCGCGCTTCCTCCTGCCGATGTGGCCCGGCCTCACGGCCGCGCATCCCGAGTTGGAGATCGATCTGCACACCAGCGCGAACCCCGTCGACCTTCTTGCGAGCCGCTACGACGCGGTCATAGCGGTTTCGGACGGGCAACCCAGAGCGGGCCTGGTCACGCGGCCTCTGCTACCGATCGCCACCGTGCCGGTCTGCTCGCCTGCCTTGCTAAAGGGCGGCGTACTGGACTTCACGACCGTTCCACTGCTGCACAACAGGCCAAGACCGGACGACTGGCGTCGCTGGCTCGACCATGCGCAGCTCACCAAGGTGCCTGTCCGCGGCGGAAGCAGTTTTGAGAATCTCGGCCTCGCCATCGAAGCCGCGGCGGCCGGGCTAGGCGCCGCCATCGCCATCGAGAGCCTGCTGGCTCCGGATCTTGCCCACCTCAATCTCGTGAGAGCACATCCCATCGTCCGGCCGACGCGGCGTCACTTCGTGCTCGAATACGAGCAACGCATGGCGGACGACACTGCGGTCGCAGCGTTTGCTAATTGGCTGTCCGGCATCTGCAAACAGCAGAGCACGAGCAAGACAGCAGCCAAGACACCCACGCGAAAGCGTTCTCCCGATTGAGAGTTGAGTTTCGCTCAAGCCACACCGAGAAAACCTCGTTTGCCAGCCTGAACCGGCTCTGACACAGACCCTGCCATCAAATCATGACGGGGAAACGCTCGATGAAGCTGGTACTCGGAATGCTCGTTGCTGGACTGGCAATCGGGGCAAGCGCACCGGCCGGCGCGCAGATCTCCGGCGACGTTGTCAAGATCGGCGTGCTGACCGACATGTCGGGCATCGTTTCCGATGCCACGGGCGAAGGCTCGGTCGTCGCCGCTCAACTGGCCGCAGAGGAATTCGGCAACCGCGTCGCCGGCAAGGCCGTGCAGATCGTCTTCGCGGACCATCAGCTCAAGCCCGACGTCGGCGCCAGCATCGCCCGCAAATGGTTCGAGCAGGAGGGCGTTGACGCCATCGCCGATGTTCCGAACTCGGCCGTCGCCCTCGCGGTTCAGGAGGTCGCCCGGGCACGGTCGCGCGTCATGCTGTTCTCCTCGCCTGGAACAACCGCACTTACGAACCAGTTCTGCTCTCCGACCAGCGTCGCCTGGACGTTCGACACCTATGCCCTTGCCCGGGGAACGGCCAAGACCGTGGTCGAGGGTGGCGGCAAGACCTGGTACTTCGTGACCGCGGACTACGCTTTCGGTCATCAGCTTCAGAAGGATGCCAGCACCGTCGTTCAAGCCAACGGAGGCAAGGTGCTGGGAGCCTCGGCGCACCCACAAGGGACCACTGATTTCGCCTCCTTCCTCCTCCAGGCGCAAGCTTCGAAAGCCAGCATCGTCGGGCTCGCGAATGCCGCCGGAGATACCGTCGCAACGATCAAGCAGGCTGAAGAGTTCGGCCTGACGGCGGGCGGGCAGAAAATGGCGGCCATGCTCCTGCTGCTCACCGACGTCCACTCGCTCGGCCTGCAGGCGACACAGGGCACGCTCCTCACGACCCCCTTCTATTGGGATCTCAATGAACAGACCCGCGCCTGGTCGGACAAGTTCGCGGCCCGGCGCAAAGGGCAGCGGCCAACGTTCATGCAGATCGGCGTCTATGAGGCTGTTCGTCACTATTTGCAGGCCATCGAGGCAACCGGTTCGGACGACGCGGACAAGGTGATCGCGAAGATGCGCGCAACGCCGATCGAAAGCGCCTTCACCCATGGCGCCACGATCCGCGAGGACGGTCGCGTCATTCGCGACATGTACCTGGCAGAGGTCAAAACCCCGAAGGAGTCCAAGGGAGAGTGGGACCTCTACAAGATTCTCCGGACAATCCCGGCTCAAGACGTGACCATTCCGCTGGCCGAGAGCACCTGCCCGCTCGTGAAGCGCTGACACGACATCAGACCCTGACTCCAACACCCGAGGACGACCATGACGACACCCGAGAGCGAGTGGCAATATCCCTACGGCACCAAGCAGCGCTACCACCTCCAGCACGTGCATCTCTTTGCCTCCGACGTCGATGCGACCATCGATTTTTACAAGAAGTGGTTCGACGCCGAGGTGATGTGGGACGGGGATGTCGCCGGTGCGCGCAACGTCTTCATCAAGGTCGGTATCGGCGCGCTGCATCTTTACGACCAGCTTCCGCGCGGAGAAGGCAAGAACGCCGTCCACCACCTGGGCATGCAGGTCGTCGGCATCGACGAGCTCTACGACCGCATGAAGGCAGCGGACCTTCATATTCCCAATCCCATTCGCCGTCTCGGCGGCGGCGGCTATTTCATGCTCGGCGCGCCGGACGGCGTCGTCATCGAGGTGTTCGAGCCGGGCAAGCTCCGCGAGCCGGTGGTGCGTGACTATTATGGCTTCGGGGGATAGACCCTTGAACATCCCGGCTCCGCTCGAGACCATTGCCGACCTCGTGGCCGCTCATGCGGAGAAAACTCCGGCCAAGACCGCCCTGACATTCGTGGACGTGACGGCTGACGGTGGGTATCGGACAGAGGAGCGCTCGTACGCGCAGTTGGAAAGAAACGGCGCGGCGCTCGCCAAGCGACTGGCCGCGCTTGGCCTTCGGCGGGGCGACGCCTTCGCCCTGATGATGGCCAACCATCCGGAATTCGTCGAAGCCGTGGTGGCAGGTGCGATGCTGGGAGCCGTCTTCGTGCCCATCGATCCCAATCAACGCACAGGGCACGCTGCTCTGCCTCGGTCTAGTATCCGCATAAGCGCCCGAATTTGCTCGACGAGGTCGAACGCGCCTTGGGGTGCAAGCGTCCCCTCGTGAAGAATCGCACCCTATGCCGTGAACACGCGCCCGGGAGATCATTCACGATGATGAAGCCTCGAGCCGGTCCAGATGACGCCTCTGACCATCTGGCTCACATCAGTGATCGAAGAAGTTCTAGCTCTGGTTCAAGCCTGTCTGAAGAGAATGCAAACCGGGCTTCCGACCTTGACCACCTTGTCGGTGGCTACGAGACGACCATCCACGGTACGATTGAACATCGCAACGGTGTCGCTATCCTCGTTGGCCGCGAACAGATATCTATCCGATACAGCAAGCGCGAAAAACCGCGGCGTCTTGCCTCCGCTGAGCGTCCAGCCCACCGACGAGAGCCGTCCGTTCGCAGCGTCGATCGCAAAAATACCGATGCTGTCATTGCCTCGGTTTGACGCATAGACGTAGCGACCATCGGCCGAGACTGCGATCTCCGCGGCGCGGCTGTCGCCGGTGTAGGTATCCAGCACGGCCGAGACCACCTGCAACGGCGTCAGCGCACCATTGGCCGGGTCGAAACGATACGCCGTCACCGTGGAATCCAGCTCATTGACGACGTAGGCCAGCTTACCGGCGGGATGGAACGCTACATGCCGCGGCCCTGCCCCCTCACGGGAACGGACCGGCGGAACGGCCTGCACCAGCTTGCTCTTCTCCGCATCGATCCGGTAGGTGAAGACGAGGTCGAGCCCTTTGTCAGGCACTACAATGAATTTTCCGGACGGATCAAACTCCACCTGATGCGGCTTCGCAAACGGCTGCTCGACGCGGTGCGGGCCGATCTTGCCTTCCAGCTTGACCAGGTCGATCACCGCACCGAGTGAGCCGTCGTCGTTGCGCGGCAACAGCGCCAATGTCGAGGTTATGTGGTTGGCGACCACGACGAAGCGGTTGCTCGGATCAATTGCGAGATGCACGGGGTTCTTGCCCTCTGTGCTCTGGCGGTTAATCACCCGCAGCTTTCCATCTGCGGGATCAATTGCCATCGCGGTGATGTCGCTGAGATCGCCATGGACGGTGTAGAGGAAACGCCGGGTGCGGTCGAAAGCGAGGAACGAGGGATTGACGAGATCGCCGAGCAATTGAAGATGGGTCCACTCCCCGCTCGCATTGTCCATGCGATAGACATTCAGGCCGTCGCCGCGGGCGTTGCGTTCCTTTGTGGTGCGCGCGCCGACATAGACGTACGAAGTGGATCCTTCCGGCATGGTCTGCTCCCATGAAACTTGGCGCGCCTGTGCGCGCAATGACGGCGCAGCGGCCGCGAACGCACCGCCGATCGCAAGATGCGCCAGCCTGCGCCGGGACAGTTCGAGCGGCCGTTTCCCAAGCGCCATTGCTCTCTCCCTATATTGCTTTTTATCGCTTAAAACACAATTCTGTGACGAGCACAACGGTCTTCCTTACGCTTGTGCCGACCGGGCGGGTCGGCCAATGATCCATGCTCCAGTCGCCCTTTGAGTCGTTTGCATGCCCCGTCCCAACCTTGCCACCCAGATGACCACGCGGATCCTCGACTACATCCGCGTCAACGATCTCGAGGCTGATCATCATTTGCCGAGCCAAGTGCTGGCAGATGCGCTCCGCGTCTCGCGCGCGCCGATCAACGCCGCCCTCCAGATATTGGAGGACATGAACGTCGTGCGGTCTGAGCCAAACCGTGGCTTCTTCCTGGTCAAGAGCGCGCGCGAGCTTCCGCAGATCCCGCACACCGCCGAGGAACAAGAGGATGAATGGTACTTTGCGATCGCGGAAGACCGGCTGTCCGGCAAGCTCCCCGAGCGTGTCAGCGAAAGCGAGCTGATGCGGCGCTACGGCTTGTCGCGCACGCGCCTGCTCAAGATTCTCACGAAGATCTCCGATGAGGGCTGGATCGAGCGTCTGCCCGGCAATGGCTGGGAGTTTGGGCCGCTGCTGACCTCGCGCGAGAGCTACCAGCAAGGCTATCAGCTGCGCATCGCGCTGGAGCCGCAGGCACTGACCCTGCCGAGCTTCGAGGTCGATCGCACGGCCTTCGCCGCAGCGCGGGAGAAGCAGCAATGGCTGCTCGACGGCGCCTACAAGCGTGCCTCCCGCGCGGAAATCTTCGCCGCCAACAACGACTTCCACGAAATGCTGATGACGTGCAGCGGCAATCCGTTCTTCCTCGACGCGGTGAAACGCGTCAACCGGCTGCGCCGCCTCGTCGAATATCGCATCACAGTGGACCGCAGCCGCCTGCCCCAGCAGTGCCGCGAGCACATCAACATCCTGGATTTGCTGGAGAAAGGCCTCCGCCAGGAGGCCGCCGACTTCCTTCGAGTCCATATCTCCGGCGCGGGGCTGATCAAGATCCCCCGCGCGTAGCGCAACATTGGGCTTATTGTCTTTTATAATTTAAAATGCAATAACGCTTCCCGAAGGCGGCTGCCGGAGAGACGGACAAGCGCGCCAAATCCACAAGCCCGGGGAAGCGCCGCCATGTCCGCGACATCAGTCGAGCAGTCCGCAACGCGCAAGGTGTTCTGGCGCATCGTGCCCTACTGCTTCGTCCTTTACGTGATCTCCTATCTCGACCGCGCCAATATCGGCTACGCGGCGCTCCAGATGAACAAGGAGCTGGCGCTGACCAGCGAGGCCTTCGGCTTCGCCGCCGGCATCTTCTTCATCGGCTATTTCCTGTTCGAGGTGCCGAGCAACGTCGCGCTCAACAAATACGGCGCGCGCATCTGGATTTCGCGAATCCTGATCACCTGGGGCATCGTCGCGACCGCGACCGCCTTCGTGCAGAGTGCGACGCAGCTTTACGTGCTGCGCTTCCTGCTCGGCGTCGCGGAGGCCGGCTTCTTCCCCGGCATCATCATCTACCTGACCTACTGGTTCCGCGCCAAGGAGCAGGCCACCACGGTCGCGCTGTTCACCGCGGCGATCCCAGTGTCGTATCTCCTGGGCGCGCCGCTCAGCACCTGGATTATGGATCACGTCTCCGGGTTCGGCCTCAGCGGCTGGCGCTGGATGCTGCTGCTCGAGGGCGGCCCCGCCGTGATCGCCGGCATCGCCAACTATTTCATCATGACCGACAGGCCGGAGCAGGCGCGCTGGCTGACCGTGGAAGAGCGCGACTGGCTGACCGGAGAACTGCGCAAGGACCACGCCACGCGCCCCAATGTCGAGCATCTCGGCGTGATCGCCGCGATCACCAATCCGAAGGTGCTATTCCTTTCGGTGATCTATTTCGTCTACCAGGTCGGCAATCTCGGCATCGGCATGTGGATGCCGCAGATCATCAAGGGCATGTCGGGCTCGCTGACCAATTTCGAGATCGGCCTCGTCGCCATGCTGCCCTACGCGTTTGCAACGGTTGTGATGGTGCTGTGGTCGCGCAATTCCGACCGCACGGGCGAGCGGCAGAAACATTCGGCGCTGCCGCTTTTGCTCGGCGCCGTCGCGCTCGCCCTCACCGGCCTGTTCGTTCAGCCGGCCGTTGCGATGGCGCTGATCTCGCTCGCGCTCGCCGGCATCTACGCCTTCAAGTCGCCGTTCTGGTCGCTGCCGGGTCTGTTCCTCAGCCGCTCCACAGCGGCGGTCTCGATCGCCGCGATCAATTCGATCGGCAATCTCGGCGGCTTTGCCGGGCCATATGCGATCGGTGCGATCAAGGACTGGACCGGCAGCACCTATGGCGGCTTGTTGTGCCTCAGCGGTCTCCTGTTCGTCTCCTTCCTGATGACTTGGTTCGCCCGGATGGAAAACACTGCTGCCGGGCGCGCCAAGCCGGCCGAGCAGCACGCTTGAGGACCTTTGGTATGGGCGACGTCACCACGCTTTCGGCCGCAGGCAAGACCTATCGCATCGCCGATATTGCAGGCGTCGCGGGCGACGATCTCGTGCGACTGCCAGTGATCCTGCGTATCCTGCTCGAAAACGTATTGCGCAATGCCCGGCGGGAACGCGACGATGCCGTCGCTGCGATACGTGACTGGCTGCGAAATGGCACGAGCGAGCGCGAGATCGCCTTCCAGCCCTCGCGCATCCTCATGCACGACACCACCTGCGGCCCCGCCCTGGTCGACATCGCGGGCCTTCGGGCCTCGCTGGCCGAAGCCGGCGGCGACCCGGCCCGGCTCAATCCGGTGTTGCCGGTCGATGTCTCGACCGATCACTCGATCGGCGTCGACGTGTTCGCGCACAAGAACGCGCTCCAGCAGAACATGCAGCAGGAGCTCAAGCGCAACGCCGAGCGCTACCGCTTCATGAAATGGGCGACGTCGGCGCTGTCACGCGTCCGCGTGCATCCACCAGGCACCGGTATCATGCACACCCTGAATCTCGAACGCCTGGCGAACGTCGTCACCAGATTCGATCGTGACGGCACGCCGTGGGCAGCGCCGGACACGCTGATCGGGACCGACAGCCATACGCCGATGATCAACGGCATCGGGGTGCTTGCCTGGGGCGTCGGCGGGCTGGAAGCTGAGAGCGTGATGTTCGGAATGCCTGTGATGCTGCGGGTGCCCGATGTGATCGGTGTGCGCCTCACCGGCTGCTTGCGCGAGGGCGTCCTCGCCACCGATCTTGCGCTCACGGTCACCGAGCGCCTGCGCCGCATCGATCTGGCCGATCGCTTCGTCGAATTCTACGGCCCTGGCGTCTCCACTCTGTCCGCGGGCGACCGCGCCGTGGTTGCCAACATGACGCCGGAGTTCGGCGCCAATTCCGGCTATTTCCCGATCGACCAAAGGACGATCGAGTATCTCGTGCAGACAGGCCGCTCGGTCGAGCAGATCGCGCTGGTCGAGGCCTATGCCCGCCGGCAGCAGCTCTGGTTCAATCCGCAGGCCGTCCCCCGCTACACCGACACTTTGACTATCGATCTCGACGAAGTCGAGGTCAGCGTCGCCGGTCCGCGCCGCCCGCAGGATCGCATAGCAGCGAGCTGCACTGCGGGAGCGCTTGGCCTAGCCGCTGCCGCATCTCCGACTGAGGGCCCCAGCGATGGCTCGGTCGCAATCGCCGCGATTACGAGTTGCACCAACACGTCCGACCCGCGCCTGCTGATCGCGGCCGGCCTCGTCGCGCGCAAAGCGCGGCAGTTCGGCCTCAAGCCGCCGGCCTGGGTGAAAACGTCACTCGCGCCAGGTTCGCCCACCGCCGACACTTATTTGCGTCGCGCTGGCCTGCTGGACGATCTCGAGGCGCTCGGCTTCAGCATCGTCGGCTATGGTTGCACCACCTGCATCGGCAATTCCGGCGCGCTCGCGCCCGTGATGGCCGAGGCCATGACTTCGAGGAAAATCGCGCCGGTCGCGGTGCTCTCCGGCAACCGCAATTTTCCTGGCCGCGTCCACACGCAGGTCGAGAACGGCTTTCTTGCCTCGCCGCCGCTCGTCGTCGCCTTCGCGCTTGCGGGCGACGCAGAGCGTGACATTCTGCATGATGCGATCGGGCGCGACATGGACGGCCGGGATATTCATCTTTCCGATCTCTGGCCGTCCGGCGCCGAAATCGATGCAGCACTGGCGCAAGCGCGCGACGTGACCGACTATGCAATCTCCTACGATGCCGCAGAAGCCAGCGCCGCGTGGGCCGCACTCGATGCGCCCACCGAGGCCCCCCTGTTCCCTTGGGACCAAGCCTCGACCTATATCCGCCGGCCGCCGTTTGCTGGCATCGGCAAGGGCACGCGCCTCGGCCGCTATGCCGCGACGCCGTTGCTTGTGCTCGGTGACGATATCACGACTGATCACATCTCGCCGGCGGGGGCCATTCCAGCAAGCAGCGATGCGGGCGAATACCTCGTCGCGCGTGGCGAGACGCCGCAAGATCTCAACGTCTTCGCCTCGCGACGGGGCAATTGGGAGGTGATGCTACGCGGCCTCTTCACCAACAAGAGCGTGCGCAACCTGCTGGCGAGCGATCTAGCGCCCGGCACGACCATCCATGCGGATTCCGGCGCACGCATGTCGCTCCGGCTTGCTGCCGAGCGTTATGCGGCCGAGGGACGGTCTCTCGTCATCGTGGCCGGTGAGCGCTACGGCATGGGCTCTTCGCGCGACTGGGCCGCCAAGGGGGTGGCGTTGCTCGATATTCGCGCCATTCTCGCGCTGAGCTTCGAGCGGATCCACCGCTCGAACCTGATCGGAATGGGTATCCTGCCGCTGCGCCTGCCAAGGGATCGTCGGCCGCAAGATCTCGGACTGAGGCCCGGCGACGATCTGGAGATCGACGCCGACCCTGGCACAATCGCCCCGCGAGCTCCGGTGAGTGTGAGGATTGTGACGGACGGTGTCGCGCGGGACTGCTTCGTCGCAACGGCTGCGATCGAGACGAATCTGGAGTGCGAGATTCTTCAGGTTGGTGGGCTGCTGCCGCTGATTCTGCGGAATGCTTTCGACTGATTTGAGATGGTCCCCCCCATCTCAAATGGTCCGCTCACGCTGGCTCTGACAGGCTTTTTCTTGATGTCCCAGTGCACACGTCGTGCACACGCCGCCTTCTAACCTATTGAAAGACTTAGACTCTCGCTCCAGCCATCATGGGCCAATTTGAGCCAGCTTCAGCCAAAAAGATCGAGGCTGGTCAATGGTGATCAGCTTTACGCGCGAGAAGGCGGGCAGTCACTCCAATTGAGCTACTCCGACATCTAAGCAGCTCCAGCCTGACGGATAGCTTCCGATCTCGAGCTAGCGAAGACTTCCATTGGCCTTTCATGCACAGATCGCCTACAGCACCGGTACGGTTGAGGGGCATGGCGCCGACGGTTAGATAAAGCTCGCAAATGCGTTCCGTTGCGCCGCCGTCAGGCGCAAGCCGTGCTTGGTGCGCCGATCCAGGAAATCGCTGGGCCCTTTGGCCCATTCGGTCTCGCGAAGAAACATGGCCTCGCGTTCGTAGAAGTCTCCGCCGAAATGCCGGCCGAGATCGGCCGACACGCGGGCGGGACCCAGCAGCTCGCGCGCCCGCGTGCCGTACAGGCGGGCATAGTGGTGGACCAGCTTGCGCGGCAGATCGGGATATTCGCGCGCTAGCTGGACGATGAAGGCATCGAAGTCACGGCCGAAGTCGCCACCCGGCAGCGGCCGTCCCGCCGTCCAGGCCTGCGCCATGGTCGGGAACCACGGCGTGAGACGCTGCAACGCCTGCTCTGCGAGCCGGCGGTAGGTGGTGATCTTGCCGCCGAAGATCGAAAGCAGCGGCGGCACGCCTGGCGCGCCATGAACCTCGAAAACATAATCGCGCGTCACCGCCGACGGATTGGCGGCATTGTCATCGTAAAGCGGCCGGACGCCGGAAAAGGCATGGACGATCTGGCGCTGCTCCGGCGGGACTCGAAAATAGCGGCGCAACACGCCCAGGAGGTAGGCGACCTCGCCGTCGTCGATCGCGACGTCCTCCGCACGGCCGTCATAAGGGATGTCCGTCGTGCCGATCAGCGCCAGATCCTTCTCGTAAGGGTTGACGAAGATGACGCGCTGGTCCTCGTTCTGGAGCAGATAGGCTTGCGGCCCGCTCCAGAATTTCGGCACCACGATATGACTGCCCTTGACCATGCGCACATTGTGCGAGGCGCTCAGCCCGATGACGTCCTGGACGACGTCCTGGACCCACGGCCCGGCCGCATTGACCAGCGCGCGCGCCCGGACGATCCGCACCCCGCCGTCGTCCGCCTGCATCTCCAGTTGCCATGCGTCCCCTTCCCGGCGCGCACTGACCGCGCGGGTGCGGGGCAGGACGACGGCGCCGTTGCGCGCGGCATCGACCAGATTGAGGATCACGAGCCGGGAGTCGTCGACCCAGCAATCCGAATATTCAAAGCCGCGGTGAAATTCGGGGCGCAGCGCCGCGCCCGCCGGTGCGTGCGTGAGATCGAGACCATGGCTCGCCGGCAGATGCTTGCGGCCGCCGAGATGGTCGTAGAGAAACAGCCCGGCTCGAATGAGCCAGGCCGGGCGCTGCTCCGGTGAGTGCGGCAGCACGAAACGCATCGGCCAGATGATGTGCGGCGCGGAGGCGAGCAGAACCTCGCGCTCGATCAAGGCTTCGCGCACCAGGCGAAACTCGTAATATTCGAGGTAGCGCAGCCCGCCGTGAACGAGCTTTCCCGAGCGCGACGAGGTGCCCTCGGCAAGATCGCCCTTCTCGCACAGCAGAACCTTCAGGCCGCGGCCCGCCGCATCGCGCGCGATGCCGGCCCCGTTGATGCCACCGCCGATGATCGCGATGTCGACCAGACCGTGATCCCTGCCCGCGTACGGCGCAGCCCCGGTCATCACGTCCTGCTGCGCTTCTTCTCGACCCGTTGCCGCGCTGCCGCCTTTGCCGATGCGCCCGCCCTGCCCGGCTTCGGCCTGGCAGCCTTGGACTTGGAACCTTCGGGCTGCTGGAGACCGTAAGTCGAGAAGCCCTTCGCGGTGTCGGCGATCTCGGCTTCGCTGAGAATGTGCGGCGATCCCAATGCAAGCGAGAGATAGTATTGGCGCGCGATGGTCTCGAGCTCGACCGCCAGCCACATCGCCTTGTCGAGGTTGGCGCCGACCGCGATCATGCCGTGATTGGCCAGCAGGCAGCCGTTACGGCCTTCGAGCGCGACGAGCGCCAGCTCGGACAATTCCGCCGTGCCGTACCGCGCATAGCCGGCGCAACGGATGTCATTGCCGCCGAACGCGGCCATCATGTAGTGGCAGGCCGGGATCGGCTTGCGCGCGATCGCGAGCACGGTCGCATAGGTCGAATGGGTGTGGACGACGGCGCCGACATCGGGACGGCCGCGCATGATGTCGAGATGAAAGCGCCATTCGGTCGACGGCTTTAATGGCCCGTCCCAGGAGCCGTCGTCGCGATCGAGCGGCATCGCGGCGATCATCTCCGGCTTCATCGCGTCATAGGGCGTCGCGGACGGCGTGATCAGCATCCGGTCCTTGTAACGGGCGGAGATGTTGCCCGACGTGCCCTGATTGAGGCCCGATGCGTTCATCCACCGACATTTGGCGATGATCGCCTCGCGCAACTGTCGCTCCTCGCGGGTCATGGCAAGATACCTTTCGTCTTCAACACGGATTGAGCGGCGGCTCGCCGGCAAGATAGCGGCGAACCTCTTCCGCCGCCTGATCGGCGGCAATGGTGACGGTGCGCAACGAGGCTCCCGCAATATGGGGCGTCAGCGTGACGTTGGGCAATTGCAGCAGCGGCCAGTCGGCCGGCACCGGCTCCACGGCAAAGGTGTCGAGCATGGCCCCGCCGAGCCGTCCGACAGACAGCGCCTCGAACAGCGCCTGGTAGTCGACCAGGGGGCCACGCGCCGTATTGATGAAGATGGCGCCGGGCTTGACCTGCGCCAGCGCCGCGCGATCGATGAAGCCGGTGGTCTCGGCGGTCACGCGCGCATGCAGGCTGATCACGTCGGCGCGCGCCAGGAGCTCGCCGAGGCCGACATGCTCGACGCCGTCATTACGATCCTGAGCGCTGAGCTGGACGTAGGGGTCCGTCACCAGGATCTTGCAGCCGAACGCCTTGAGCAGCTTTACGACGCGGGTGCCGATCGCGCCATAGCCGACGATGCCGACGGTCATCTCGCCGAGCTCGCGCCCGGTGCGATCGGCGCGATAGAGGTCGCCGCGCCATTCGCCGCCGCGCAGGGATTCATGCCCGCTGCGGATCAGGCGCGTTTCAGCGAGAATCGCGCCGATGGTGAACTCGGCCACGGCGCTGGCGTTGCGGCCGGGCGTGTTGACCACGAGCACCCTGTAGTCGCGCGCGGCCTGCATGTCGATATTGACGGGGCCGCCGCGCGAGACCGCGATGAATTTGAGGCCCGGCAGGCGCTGCAGCATCGATCGCGAGACCGGCGCAAGATGCGTCACCAGCAATGCGGCGTCGCCGATGAAGTTCACGACTTCATCGGGATCGCCCATGAACTCCTTCAGTCCGTCGAGCTTGGAGCCGGCATAGCCATGCTCCATCGGCTCGTCCGGCCATGGCTGCTCCAGAACGCGGATGTCGATGGCGTTGCCACAGGCTGCCGTGATCCGTTCGGCAAAGACCTTCGGCAGCATGAAGCGATCCCCGACGATGGCAATCTTGCTAGGCATGACCGGCTCCCGCACGCACGGCCGCGAGTTGCTTCCAAACCGGCCGCGCCGCGAGCCTGGCATTCAGATAGGCCGGAAACAGCCGTCCATAATGCGACGCCAATGCCGCGTCCGGCGTTTGCGGCGTCGCAAGATATGGCCGCACCCACACATCCGCGCAGGCCGTCATGTCCGGATAGAGGCCGGTCGCCACCGCCGCGATCATGGCGGCGCCCGCAGCTCCCGCCTCGCCGCGGCTACAGAC
>NZ_JALBHA010000179.1:0-11032 GCF_023006445.1 Bradyrhizobium sp. SHOUNA76 | reverse complement strand
CCGGCATTCTGCTCGGCACGACGGCAGGCCTGCGCGGCGCACTGCGGGTCCAGCCGCTGCACACCGCCGAAGCCCGCTCACGGGCCGCTTGAGCTAATCCACCGCCTTCGTCATGATGCGGATCTCCGACGTCAGCGTCCGGTGCACCGGGCACTTGTCGGCGATCTCCATCAGCTTTTTGCGCTGCTCGGCATCGAGCGCGCCGTCCATCGCGATGTCGCGTTCGATTTGGTCGAGCATGCCTTCGCGTGTGTCGCACTCCGCGCAGTCCTTGGCGTAGATCTTGGAGTGCTTCAGCGTGACGGTGACGCGGTCGAGCGGCAGCGATTTGCGGTCGGCATAGAGCCGCATGGTCATGGAGGTGCAGGCCCCTAAGCCGACAAGCAGGAAATCATAAGGCCCGGGGCCGGCGTCCTCGCCACCGGCAGCGACGGGCTCATCCGCTACGAGCCGGTGCGGGCCGACGGTGATGGTCTGGTTGAATTTGCTTTTCCGGGTCTCCTGCACCACCACCTGGCGCGGCGCGTCGGGCAGATCCATCGTCTTCGCGTGCTTTGCGGTGTCGACGTAGCGGCTGGCCCAGGCCGCGATCACATCGGCCGCATAAAGCGCATCGGCGGGCTTGGTGAGCAGATGATCGGCATGGTCGAGCGAGACGAAGCTCTTCGAGTGCTTGGCTGCCACGAAGATCCTGGTCGCATTGTCGATGCCGACGGTGTCATCGACCGGCGAGTGCATCACCAGTAGCGCCTTGTGCAGACCGGTGATGTCTTTCATCAGCTCGTGCTCGACGATGTCGTCGAGGAATTCGCGCTTGATCCGGAACGGGCGCCCCGCGAGCGAGACCTCGACCTCGCCCTGCTCGCGGATGTTCTCGACATGCTCCTTGAACAGGCCGGTCACGTGTGCCGGGTCGGACGGAGCTGCGATGGTCACGACCGCCCTGGCTTCCGGGATCTGTCCCGCTGCCGCGAGGATCGCGGCCCCGCCGAGGCTGTGGCCGATCAGGATCGACGGCGCCTTGCGGGCGCTGCGCAGATGATCGGCGGCGCGGACGAGATCGGCGACGTTGGATGAAAACGTCGCGTTGGCGAAATCGCCTTCGCTCGAGCCGAGCCCGGTGAAGTCGAATCGCAGAACCGCGATGCCCTTGGCTGCGAGCACGACCGCGATGCGCTTGGCCGCCAGCGTGTCCTTGCCGCAGGTGAAGCAGTGCGCAAACAGCGCGTAGGCCGCGGGCTCGCCGTCCGGCAACTCCAGCGCGGCCGCAAGCTGGTGGCCGCCTTCGCCGGTGAATTGAAAGCGTTCCGTCGGCATGGGCTCTCCCCCGTTCTTGCTTGAGGTCTAATCGTCTGAATAGCGCTGCTCGGCCCAGGGATCGCCGCGGTTATGATAGCCGCGGACTTCCCAAAAGCCTGGCGCGTCCTCGGTCAGGAATTCGATGGCCTGGAGCCATTTCGCGCTCTTCCAGAAATACAGATGCGGCACGACCAGTCGCACCGGGCCGCCGTGCTCTTCCGTCAGCGGCTGGCCGGACCAGCTATGGGCAAGCAGCGCATCCTCGGCGGCAAAATCTTCCAGCGCGAGGTTGGTGGTGTAGCCGTCATGGGAATGCAGCGTTACGAAGCGTGCATCCTCGCGGGGCTGGCAGACCGCGAGCAGCTCGCGCGTGGCGAGACCTTCCCACTCATTGTCGTAGCGCGACCAGGTGGTGACGCAATGGATGTCGGAGGTGAACCGGGCCTGCTTCTGCGCAGCGAACTCCGCAAAGGTCCAGAACACCGGCGTCTCGATCGCACCGTAAACGTCGAGCCGCCAGCGCTCGCGCGACACCGGTGGCACAACCCCGAGATCGAGCACAGGCCAGTCCTTGGTGAGGTGCTGGCCGGGCGGCAGTCGCTGATCTTCCGGACGCGTAATCTTGCCGGTGAGGAAGCGGCCCTCGCGCGCCCATTTTTCCTTGGTTCGCGTCAGTTTGCTGTCGGGCGGCTCGTTGTCGTCAGCCATGGCCGTCCAGCCTCTCCGTCCCCGTGTTGGAAAGACCTACATCGCCCTTCCCAGCAAAAATGGCAACTGGCGCGGGCCCCGCACCGTGCCCTGCGACCAGGTCACCGTGCCTGCCGGATCGAGGGCGAAATCTGGAATGCGCTTCAGCCATTCCTCCAGCGCAACCTGCATCTCCATGCGCGCCAGGTTGGAACCGACGCAGCGGTGAATGCCGAGCCCGAAGGCGGCGTGGCGATTTTCGCGGCGGTCGATCACGACTTTGTCAGCATCCGGAAACATCTTGGGATCGCGGTTTGCGGCTGGGAACGACAGTAACACCATGTTGCCCGCCTTGACCGGGCAGCCCGAGATCCTCGTCTCCTTCACCACCTCGCGGGCCATCGTCACCGGCGAATAGGCGCGCAGCAACTCCTCCACTGCGGTCGGAATCAGCGCGGGCTCGGCGAGCAGCCGCTCGCGGTCGGTCGGCGTCTTCGCAAGATGCCAGAGCGAGGAGCCGATCGCGCTCCAGGTGGTGTCGATGCCGGCGATCAGAAGCAGGCGCAGCGAGCCGAGGACGTGCGAGTCTTCGAGCGGGTTGCCCTCCTTGTCCCTGGCGTTCATCAGGTAGGAGATGAGATCGTCGGTCGGCTTGGCCTTGCGCTCCTCGATATGCGCGCTGAAATAGGCGCTCATCTCCTGCACAGCCTGGAGCAGCTTGCTCTCGTCCTTGATGCCGAGCTCGAGGATCATGTGGATCCAGTTGATGAAGAGATCGCTGTCGCTCTCGGGGATGCCGAGCATGTGTGCGATCGCTCGAACCGGGATGTATTTGCTGTAGCGCGCGGCGGCGTCGACCTTGCCGTCGGCGATGAACCCGTCGATCAGCTCGTTGCAGATCGCGCGCATCCGCGGTTCCAGCTTTTTCATTGCGTCCGGCGTGAACGGCGGCAGCAGGAGCTGCTTGGCCGGCTTGTGCACGGGCGGGTCCGAGGTGATCGGCGGAGCGGCGTTCCTCGCGACCTCTGGACGAACGTCGCGCACGATGATGCGGCGTGAGGAGAAATGCTCGGTGTCGTTGGCGATCTCGCGCACGGCTTCATAGGTCGTCGGCATGTAGCAGCCGAGGAAGCGCTCGTGTGCACGACCGGGCTTGCCGCGCGCAGCTCGTCCCAGATCGGGAAGGGATCCTCCGTCCACTGCGGGTCGGTGTGGTCGAAATCGTTGATCCAGTCGGTGACCGGCGGATGAGCGACAGGCTGGCTGACGTCGGACATGTCGGAGGAATCCTCGGGATGGTGATCGAATCGCGTACGCGGGCACTCAGGCAGCCCGCGCTACTCCTCGATCACGTCGATTGCGATTTCCGGGCAATTGGATTTGGCAAGCCAAGCCTTGTCTTCAAGGTCCGGCGGGACAATGCCGTCACCGGCTTCGTGGGCGTTGCCGTATTCGTCCAGCTCGAAAAGCTCCGGCGCGAGTGCCTTACAGCGCGCATGGCCCTGGCATTTGTCAGGATCGACGTGAACCCTCAATCGCTCTGTCATGGCGGCTTCCTCGGTCGTATGCACGCGGCTCGAAGGCGGCGCGTTCCTCTTGTCAATATTGTCGGCGGCATTCGCCGCTTCTTCTAAGTTATATACTATTACATTCGCGATGGGCTTTCCCTGTCAAGCGCAAACTTATAGGCTTGCCTTCAACATGCGCTCCCAACTCGCTCGCAAGCCCGAGAACACCTACCACCATGGCGATCTCCGCGACGCCCTGATCAAGGCCGCGCTGCGTGAGGCGGAGCAGGGCGGCGCCGAGGCGATCAGCATCAAGGCACTGGCCAGGCAGCTCGGCGTCTCTCAGCCTGCGCCGTATCGGCACTTTGCCGATCGCGACGCGCTGCTTGCAGCGGTGACGGCGGAAGCGTTCCGGCAGCTCAGCGCGATCATGCGCGAGGCGATGGCTGGGACGTCGAAGCAATCAAAGCTGTCGCGGTTGGCGCAAGTGACACTTGATTTCGGCCTGCGCCGCAACGGCATCTACCGCCTGATGTTCGCGTCGCGCACCGTCTCATGCGCGGCCAAGGACAGCGAGCTGCACGAAGCCACGCGCGAGACGTTTTCGCTCGTGATCGAAGCCCTCGAAGCGCCTGCGGTCGGCTACTTGCGCGAACGGCAGGCGCTCAAGATCTGGGCGGCGTTGCACGGCGTGGTGATGCTGGCAGAGCAGGGCCTGTTCACCGGCGAGGCTGCCCATGCTTCGCGCGAGGAGCTGGTCGAGGATTTCGTCCGCGAAACGAAAGCCGCGCTCGCGGCTGCGATCAAGGGTGCTCGGCGGCGGAAGAAGGTCGGCTCCTAGGCCTTTGCTTTCAACAGCTTCATCAGCTTGTCGACCGCACTGTCAGGCGTGGTCACGACGGGACGGCCAGTGGCTTCCGCGACCAGCGGTGCCGTCGCTGCGATGCTGAACTGTGCCAGCGCGATGACGTCGCAATCGCGCAGCCCCTTGGACGCTTCCACGATCAGCCGGTCATGGGTGGCGCGGTCGCCGCGATCGAGCGCCGCCAGCGCGCCCTCGGCAAGCTTCGGCACCACCTGGACGGTGGTCGGAAACTCCGGCGGCATCGAGACCAGGGTCGGCGGGAAGGTCGAGAGCAGGCCGATGCGCCTGCCCATCGTCACGGCGCGCTCGATCATCGCTTCGTTTGGCTTCAGCACCGGCATCGGCGCATGCGCGCGCGCGACCGCCTCGATGCAAGGGCCGAAGGCCGAGCAGGTGAACAGGATTCCGTCACCTCCGGTCGCTGCTGCGTAATCGCCGAGCGCCAGGAAGCGCTCGGTCATCGCATCATTGAGTTTTCCGTCGCGCGCCAGATCCGCCGACAGGCTGTCGTCGAGCAGGTTCATCAGCCTCGCCTCTGGCCACGCCTTCGCAAACGCCGCTTCGATCGGCGCGATGGAGTGCTTGAGGGCGTGGATCAGGGCGATGCGCATGGACGTCGTCATGGAGCGTGACTATTTGGGTTTCGTGCCCCGGACGCAGCGCAATGCGAAGTATTGCGCTGCAGAGCCGGGGCCCATTGTTGCCGCTGGGTCCCGGCTCAGCAGCAGCGGACCGGACGATGCGTCGCATCGCCGGGAGCTGCAGCGCGTCCGGGACGCGAGATGTTACTTGAACGGCACCGCGTACATCAAGCCGCCCTTGCTCCAGAGGCCGTTGAGGCCGCGGTCGAGCTTGAGCGGGCTCGCCTTGCCGACGTTGCGCTCGTAGATCTCGCCGTAATTGCCGGTGGCCTTGATCGCGGTCACAAGCCATTTGTTGTCGAGCCCGAGGCGCGAGCCGAGATCGCCGGAGGCGCCTAACAGGCGCTGGATCGCCGGTGTCTGCGATTTCGCCATCTCGTCGACATTGCCTTGCGTGACGCCGAGCTCTTCGGCCTCGATCAGGCCGTAATGTAGCCAGGTGATGATGTCGCTCCAGACCTCGTCACCGTTGCGGGTGAAGGGGCCGAGCGGCTCCTTGCTGATGGTCTGCGGCAGCACGACGTAGTCGGCTGGGTTCGGCGCGGCGGTCGTCACGGCGCCGGCGAGCGCGGAGGCGTCCTGGGTCATCGCGTCGCAGCGGCCGCCGAAGAAGGTCTGATACATGGTGTCGACGCGGTCGAAAACCAGCGGCTTCCAGTCGATACCGTTGGCGCGGCCGTAATCGCCGAGCGTGACTTCGTGCGTGGTGCCCTGAGCCACGCAGACGGTGGCGCCTTTGAGGTCCTTGATCTCTTTTACGCCCAGATCCTTCTTCACGACGAAGCCCTGACCGTCGTAGAAGTTGATCGGGCCTTGCCGCAAGCCCAGCGTCACACCGCGCAAGTATGTCTGCGTCGAGTTGCGGTAGAGCACGTCGATCTCGCCCGATTGCAGGGCGGTGAAGCGGTTCTGCGCGGTCAGCGAGACGTAGCGCACCTTGCTGGCATCACCCAGTACGCCGGCGGCGAGCGCACGGCAATAGTCGACGTCGAGACCCCGGTAGTTGCCTTGCGAGTCCGGCGCCGAGAATCCGGCAAAGCCGGCACTGACGCCGCACACCAGCGTGCCACGGCTCTTCACCGTGTCGAGCGTTGCCGCCGACGCGACAACCGTCGATGCCGCGAGCATGCTCGCTGCGATAACCACTTTCCTCATCATGCTACTCTCCCCTCAGTGATTGACACTACGCAACACGTTGTCGACGGCCGTGCCGAGCTTGTCGACGATCAAGTCGATCTCGTCCGCAGAGGCGATATAGGGCGGCGCCAGCAGCACATGGTCGCCGCGCACGCCGTCCACGGTGCCGCCGCCCGGATAGCAGCCGAGCCCATTGGCGAAGGCCTCCGCCTTGATCTTCTGATTGAGCCTGAGCGCGGGATCGAACGAGGTGCGGCTGGCGCGATCGGCGACCAGCTCGATCGCCCAGAATAGGCCGCGGCCCCTGATATCGCCGACATGGCGATGATTGCCGAAGCGCTCGGTCAGGCGTTGTTCGAGCTGCTTGCCGCGCTCCCTCACGCGGTCGAGCAAGCGATCCTCGCGGATCACCTCCTGCACCGCCAAAGCGGCCGCGCAGGCGAGGGGATGCGCGAGATAAGTGTGACCGTGCTGAAAGGCGCCCGAGCCGGCGCGGATGGTGTCGATGATCTTGCCGCTCGCGAGCATCGCGCCGATCGGCTGGTAGCCGCCGCCGAGCCCCTTTGCGATGGCCTGGATATCAGGCGCGATGCCTTCCTGCTCCCAGGCGTGCGTGGTGCCCGTGCGGCCCATGCCACACATGACCTCGTCGAGGATGAGCAGCGCACCGTAGCGGTCGCAGATCTCGCGCACGGCCCTGAAGTAGCCGTCCGGTGCCGTCACGGCGCCGGCGGTGGCGCCGACGACGGGCTCGGCGAGGAACGCCGCCACGGTATCGGGGCCACGCCGCTGGAACTCGGATTCCAACTCGGCCGCCAACCGTGCCACGAATTGCGCATCGGATTCACCGTCATGCTTCTCGTGATAGGCAAAGGCCGGCGTCACATGGCTGAAGGCGGCCGAGAGCAAGGGTGCATAAGGCGCGCGTCGCCAGGCGTTGCCGCCCGCGGCGAGCGCGCCAAGTGTGTTGCCGTGGTAGCTCTGCCGGCGCCCGATGAAGTGCTGCCGCTGCGGCTCGCCACGCTCGATGAAATATTGCCGTGCAAGCTTGATGCTGGCCTCGATCGCCTCCGATCCGCCGCTCACGAAATAAGCACAGGCGAGGCCGCCCGGCTCGTGCCCGACCAGCGTTTCGGCCAGCGCCTCTGCCGGCTCGGACGAGAAGAATGCCGTGTGGGCATAGGCCAGCGTCGAAGCCTGCTTCGCCATCGCCGCGATCACGCGGGGATGCTGATGGCCGAGGCATGAGACGGCCGCGCCGCCGGAGGCGTCGATCACGCGCCGTCCGTCCTCGGCAAAGAGATAGACGCCTTCGCCGCCGATCGCCTTGGGCGGCGTCTCGCGCAACGAGCGGTGCAGCACGCGGCTGATGCGGGCGGCCATGGATCAACCTTTCTCTGAAACGTAGGTGGAGGCAGCAGTGAGCCGCGCCTCGGTATTCTCCAGGCGCTTCTTCGCGGCGACACCGCCGAGCGAGAACGTCACTGCGGCCAGCGACTGCGCGATCGCGATCGCGCCGGTGAGACTCGGGAAGAAGCCGGGAGAGGAGGCCGCCTCGAACAGCAGCACGTGGTCGGCGCCCTCGGCCATCGGCGCAGAGAGGCTGTCCGCGATCGCAATCAGCGTCGCGCCGGTGCGATAGGCGGCCTGTGCGACGCCAACGCTCGCATGGGTATAGGGCAGAAAGCCGATGACGATGACGGCTTCGCCGGGCCGGAAGGCGCCGAGGTCGAGATCGTCGGGGCCGGATGCTCCGATGAGTTGCACCTGTTCGGGACGGAATAACCGCAGCTCGTAGTTCAGCAGCTCCGCAACGCTGCGGCAGCTACGATAGCCCGCGATCCAGATCCGCTTGGCCTGATGCAGCGCACGGGCCGCCTCCGCGATCGGCTGTGCCGGGATTCGCGGAAGGCCGGCGGCCTCGGCCACGAGCTTGTCGGTGACGAGCGCGACATCGGAATTCGGGCCGTGCAGGCGGCTCTTGGCGCGGCCGGAGAATGGCGAAGTCTGCGATGGTCGCCGCGCCTCGGTCAGCGCCGCGCGCAATTCGTCCCAGCCCGAATAGCCGATCGCCTTGGCGAGGCGCGTGAACGCGGCTGGATCGGCGCCGGCTTCCGCCGCGAGGTCGCGCATCGAACGGGTGGTGGCGTCGTAATCGTTGGCGGCGACGAAACGTCCGACTTGCTGCAGCCGCATCGGGAGCGATGGCAATGCAATGCGCAGTTCGCTCAGCGGCGAGGATTTCGCGGGCTCGGCCATGAAACATTTGTTGCATGAAATCTGGATTGGTGCAACAGTTGACGTGCGCTGCCGGAAATCGTCGCTGTTGGGAAGGATTTTTGCGCTGTGACCACGGACGCTCCGAGACCGCCGCCGCGCCGCCGCCTCTTCGGCGCGTGGGGACGCCGTGAGCTGCAAGGCCTGTTCTGGCAGGTGCTGGTCGTCGGCATTGCGCTCGCGGTGATCGGCTTCCTCTGGTCCAACACCGTCACCAACCTCTCGGCTCGTCGCATCACGACCGGCTTTGCCTTCCTCGGCCGCGAGGCCGGCATGCCCATCGCCGACAGCTTGTTCGTCTATAATCCGAGAGACACGTATCTCTGGGCCTTCGTCGTCGGGGTCGGCAACACCCTGCGCGTCGCCGTGATCGGGATCGTGCTCGCGAGCATCCTGGGGGCGCTGATCGGCATCTCGCGACTGTCGGCCAACTGGCTGCTGTCGCGACTTGCCGCCGTCTATGTCGAAACGCTCCGCGATATCCCGCTGCTGCTTCAACTCCTGTTCTGGTATGTGCTGATGCAGGCGCTGCCGGCCGCGCGCGCGGCATGGCGGCCGATCGAGGGCGTGTTCCTCTCCAATCGCGGCCTGATCCTGCCGGCAGTTCCGCTTGGCCCGCTGCAACTTTGGGTGCTCGGCACCGCCGTGCTCGGGTTTGTCGTGTTCTATCTCGTCAGGAGGCGGCTCATCGCGCAGCAGATGCGCGACGGCAAGCCGCGCCCAGCCTGGCCGTTTGCGCTTGCCCTGATCGTCGCGTTGCCCGCGATGGTGTCCGTGCTGCTCGGCGTGTCCTGGAAGATCGAATGGCCGGAGCTGCGCGGCTTCAATTTCGTCGGCGGGCTGACGCTTGCCCCCGAATATTTCGCGCTGCTGATCGCCCTCGTGACGTACACTTCGGCATTCATTGCCGAGATCGTTCGCAGCGGCATCCAGTCCGTGCCGCGCGGTCAGTGGGACGCTGCCAATGCGCTTGGCCTGCGCCGCAGCTTCATGCTGCGGCAGATCATCCTGCCGCAGGCGCTACGCGTCATCGTGCCGCCGATGACGAGCCAGTATCTCAATCTGACCAAGAATTCCTCGCTCGCGGTCGCGATCGGCTATCAGGACGTGGTTTCGATCGCCAACACCACGCTGAACCAGACCGGGCAGGCGATCGAGGCCATCGCACTGATCATGGCGGTGTTCCTGACCATCAGCCTTTCCATCAGCTTCTTCATGAACTGGTACAATGCGCGCATCGCGCTGGTGGAGCGCTGATCATGACGGCGATCACCGATAGTCCGGACACACCGCGCGCCCGTCGTCCGCAGATCGGCAACCCCGTCTTGCGATGGCTGCGCACCAATCTGTTCTCGTCGATCCCGAATGGCATCCTCTCGGTCGTGCTGCTGGCGGTGCTCGCCAAGGGCATCTTCAGCTTCGCTCAGTGGGGCATCGCGAATGCAGTGTGGCTGACCCCAGCGAACGATTCCAGTGCCTGCCGGGCGGCGCGTGGCGTCGGCGCCTGTTGGGCGATCATTCCCGAAAAGTACCGCTTCATCCTGTTCGGCACCTATCCATTCGACGAGCAGTGGCGGCCGGCGCTGTCGGTCGTGCTGTTCATCGCGCTGTTCTATCTCTCCACCCGCCGCGCCCTGTGGCGGCGCGAACTGGTCCTGCTCTGGATCGGTGCGCTCGCGCTGATCAGCGTGCTGATGTGGGGCGGCGTGTTCGGGCTCGCCTTCGTCTCGCAGGATCGCTGGGGCGGTCTGCCGGTGACCCTGATCCTGGCGACGTTCGGATTGGCTGTCGGGTTTCCGCTCGGCATCCTCGTCGCGCTCGGCCGGCGCTCAAAGCTGCCGGCGATCCGCTCGCTCAGCGTGCTCTATGTCGAGCTGATCCGCGGCGTGCCGCTGGTGAGCCTGTTGTTCATGGCGAGCGTGATGTTTCCGCTGTTCATGCCTGCCGGCTTCAACATCGACAAGCTCTTGCGGGCGCAGATCGCGATCATCCTGTTCGCCGGCGCCTACCTTGCCGAGGTCATCCGCGGCGGCCTCCAGGCCGTGCCGCGCGGACAATATGAGGCTGCGGATGCGCTCGGGCTGTCCTACTGGCGCAAGAACCGGCTGATCGTCCTGCCGCAGGCGATCCGCCATGTCATCCCGCCGCTGGTCAACACCTTCATCGCCTTCTTCAAAGACACCAGCCTCGTCCTCATCATCGGCATCTTCGACCTGCTGACGACGGCGAAGACCGCGATCATTGATCCCGCGTGGCAACAGTTCTCGGTCGAGGTCTACATTTTCGTCGCCGCGATCTATTTCGTCTTCTGCTTCGCGATGTCGCGCTATAGCCGCAGCCTGGAAGCGACGAGCGGAAGGTGACATCCCGTGTCCCGGACAAGATGCAGCGCGCCAGCGCTGCATCGCCGAGCCGGGACCCAGAGCCGCAGGCGAAGTCGTGGAGGGATGGGCCCCGGCTCTGCAGCGCACCGCCGAAGGAGCGCTGCGCTGCGTCCGGGGCACGAGAGAGGAGCTATTGCTTCACCTTCGGATCGATCGGCGTCGTGCCGCGCAGGCCCAAAATATCCTCCAGCACCTTCGCGCCGCGAGCACGTCGGCGTCGCTTCGCGGTGCGCC